>JAJQJO010000404.1 GCA_021323495.1 Cellvibrio sp.
ATATCGGAGCGCGACTTCGATACGACTAGAAACAACTTGCCAGAAAGAAATAACATCCCGGCAATCAACGAGCGAATTCCATCTACCACCAAAAACAAATTGCCGGAAGCGCCCAAACAATTACCAACCGAGCGCCCCTCTACTACGCGGCCATCGACACAACAGGCGAAAACCAACAGGAGCCAAATTGACCACCAGGATTTAAATCGCTCTTATGAGTCGCGCCAGCGCGGCGCAACTCGACAAATGTCACGGCCAATGAGAAGTGGGGGCGGAGGAGGCTTCCGCCGCTAACATCAACATCCGGCGTAGTACATGGCTACGCCGGATATTGCTATTTCCTGCCTGACCACATCACCATTAACGATACATATTGAGGTATTGCACCATGCGCGGAAAATCCGCGCGATTCGGGCTACTGCCATGCGGTAAAGCCTGATGCCAGATAATCAAATCACCTGCCCGGGCGGCGATAGGTTTAACCGGCCACTGCGTCCAATCCTGCTCCTGTAAATTGATACCCTGCGGCTGGTCTTCCAACCAATTATCAATTTTTTTATGGAAGCCAGGCACGCAACAAAAGGCGCCCTGGTTTTCGGCCACATCCGTCAAATAAATTAATCCCTGGGTACCAAACGGCACGGGGGATACCAATTCGACATCCCAATGGATACTTGGCCCGGGAAATTGCCACTGCCCTGTTTCCGGCGGATTAAAGCCAACGCGATCCGTCGTCATGACCACATCATCGCGCTGCCAAAGCTGCTGGAAAATGCGGCGGATGTATTCCGAGGTGCGCGCCACCTCCAGCGCGGGATGGGCAAACAATTGCACCATAATTTTTTTCATTTGTGCTGAAGATTGATACCAGCTGGCAGGATCTTCTGCGCGCATCTGCAAAAAATCCCAGATAGCTGCACGCGCCGCAGCGGATTCGCTGGCAGACAATACCCCGGGAATAATCAGGTAGCCGTGCTCATCCCAATGAGCCAGTTGCTGCGCATCCAATGGTGGTGCTATTTCATCCAAATTCGTTATTTTATTTTCAATAAAATTAATGATCGCGCGATTGGTGCGCTGGATTTTCGCTGCGGTAATTTCACCGTCATTTACGCTCGCCAACCAATATTCAACATCGGCCAGTTTATGCGCGGAATACAATTGTTGAATTGCCGGCTCAAGACCTGCGCTTAATTGATCCAATAAAATTCTGTCCAGCAGCCATTCACTAGCGGGAATTTCCGCCAGCTGCTGCTGGGCTTTCGCAGAAGAATTTGCCTGCTTACGCAATTGGATTTTATGCCACAAGCGTTTGATGTGATAAATGCCCTGGCACTGGGGATAAGTCCCTGATTCATAGCGAAAGCGCAGCAATGAATTGGGCAATATCCGCGCATCGCGCTCATAAAGTGGAAGCGTGAGCTGCGATTGGTTTTCGTGCAATTGATAATTGCCAAACACCTGGATAAAGGTACTTAACTTTAAATCCTTCAATGCGGGATCATAATCCGGAACCCATAAATTTCCGTGCGCGCACGCGGTGTTCCCCTTACCCAATTGGGTTGCGGTGGATTTATCCAACTGAAATACAGATCCCAAATGCAAATCAGGATTTTTGCTTTCACCCGGCGCGGTAGAATTACCAGAGCTTAACCATAAATCCAGGCGAATTATTTCCGGCACCAACCAGCCATCGGTTTTTAAAAATTGCTGCAGATAGCTGAAAATACTGACCTGTGGTTCCTGTATTAATCCTTGCCGCATGGTCTCGGAAATAATCAGATCGAAGCGCTGATCGGTTTCCCATGCGCAGGCATCTGCCGGTTCAGACCGAGCGATAAAATTACCCACACCCAGGAAGTCAATCACACGCTGCACCTTTATCAGTGACTCAGGGTGAATATCCAATAAAGTCACTTGCACTTGCGCCGCATCCAACAATGGCAGCAGGGGAACCAATAACAGGCCAAAGGGACCCGTGCCTGCGTATAACACCGTTATTGCCTGATTATTTTTTTGCCGCAACTTCTGTTGGATCGCAGCGTAAACCCCCTGCATAAATATGCGAGTACGTTGCACATCCTCCGCACACTGTGCCGCCGTTGTAGGCGATACCGCTTTACCCTGCGCGGTGATAGTCGCGTGCTCATCAAGAAATAGCGCAGGGTGTAAATCCAGCCCGGTGATTTCACACAAGCGTGCTACCAGCTCATCCACTATCGGCTTGGCCTCGCCCGCGGTAGCACAGACAAGCAATTGATCAACTAAAGAGGGAATACTATTGGCCATCAACTGGAACCCCTGAACAGAAACGATGAAATTGCCCCAAGCCTAACGCAAATCGGGGATTTTGGTATTTCACGATATTTCAGCAAGCTGCGATTGGGTGCTCAAAATCATTGCTCATCACCAATCTGTCATAAAACCAGCAAATTACCTTCACATAGTCGCGCTAGGGTTGCAAGACTATCCACGCACCCAAACCACAAAAGGAGGTTTCCATGCTACGCCGAATCCATCTACTCGCCAGTGCGTTATCGCTGATATTGGTTATCCCATGCACAGCCTTGGCTCACGGAGACAAAGACAGGGACGACTATAAATACAATGATAAAAACACCAGCATCCAACTCGGACCGCGCCCGTTTTTTTTAGTTAATGACATGGATGAAAGTCCACTTAAAAAGAAATTGCAAAGCTGCGTGAACAGCCCGATCAAAAAAACCAATTTCTCTATTGGCCATCGCGGCGCTCCGCTGCAATTTCCCGAGCACACCAAAGAATCCTATGAAGCTGCCGCTAAAATGGGCGCTGGTATTCTGGAATGCGATGTCACCTTTACCAAAGACAAACAACTCGTATGCCGTCACTCACAGTGCGACCTGCATACCACTACCAATATTCTCGCCACACCGTTGGCGAGCAAATGCAGCCAGAATTTTTCGCCCTTTGATCCTGTTAGTGGTAAAGCAGCGAGCGCGAATTGCTGTACCAGCGATATCACCCTCGCCGAGTTTAAAACCCTGCAGGGCAAGATGGATGCATTTAATCCCAAAGCCACAACCGTCAATGAATATTTAACCGGTACCGCTAATTGGCGGACGGATTTATACGCGAATAAAGGCACATTACTTACGCATGCCGAAAGCATCCAATTATTTAAAAAGCTCGGTGTAAAAATGACACCTGAACTTAAATCAGCCAGTGTGCCCATGCCCTTTGAGGGCACTTACACCCAGGCAATGTATGCACAACAAATGATCAGTGAGTATCGCAAAGCCGGCGTAAAAGCCCGCAATGTGTGGCCGCAATCATTTGATATCCAGGCTATTCGTTACTGGATCGCGAATGAACCGGAGTTTGGCAAACAAGCCGTATTTTTAGATGATGCAGATACCATTGCCGATTTGCCAACGGCGGCTGATTTGCAAATGTATGCCGACGAAGGTTTTAAAGTTGTAGCGCCACCGATTTGGGTGCTGCTCGCACTGGATAACAATAATAAAATTATTCCCTCAGAGTATGCACGCAATGCCAAAAAAGCCGGCTTGAAAATTATCACCTGGTCATTTGAGCGCTCAGGCCCGCTTAAAAATGGCGGCGGCTGGTATTACCAAACCATTAATCCAGCGATTAACAACGACGGCGACATGATGGACGCATTACATGTACTTGCAAAAGATGTAGGTGTCATCGGCATCTTCTCCGATTGGCCAGCAAGCGTTAGTTATTATGCGAGCTGCATGGATTTGAACTAAAGACACCTAACAAAAAGCCCCGGTTATGTAAATAACCGGGGCTTTTTAATTGATACTATTGAGCTTGTTTACACAATTTTTTTAAACAGGCTCAGCCTGGAGCAAACTTTCCAAACAATGTTCCCGAATCCCATAAAATGCTTTAATAGCAGCGATCTGTTGCCATATTTCCATCGTATCGCGAGGCTTTTTACGTTTTTGGGCGAGAATCATTTTATTTTTATTGGTGTGTTCGAGCGAAATAAATTCAAACACTTGCGTATCGTAACCCTGGGCTTCCAGCAACAGCGCACGCAATCCATCGGTAATCATTTCGGCTTCCTGCCCCAAATGGATACCGTGGTGCAACACGGGCGCGAGGAGCGCTGGACTTTTTAATTGCGGACGAATTTGTTTGTGGCAGCAAGGGGAACACATAATAATTTCTGCACCGGTGCGGATACCCATATTGAGCGCGTAATCGGTGGCGGTATCGCAGGCGTGCAACGCGATCATGATATTGATGCCCTGTGCGGAAAAATGTTGCACATCGCCCTGTTCAAATTTAATTCCAGTGAGCGCCAGTTTTTGTGCAGTTTGGTTGCACAGATCCACCAACCCTCGGCGCAATTCCACGCCGGTCACCTGGGCGTTAACACCGAGGTTCGCGGTTAAGTAATCATGAACCGCAAAGGTT
>JAJQJO010000405.1 GCA_021323495.1 Cellvibrio sp.
GGGAATTGATAGGCATCAGTAAGCAGACAGTTGCGTGGACGGGAATGGCTAAAATTAAAGGCAGCTAAAATTAAAGGCAGCTAAAATTAAAGGCAGCTAAAATTAAAGGCGGCTAAAAAGCCACCTTGCTATCAAATATTGAAAATTATTTCTGCCGTTTAACAATATCAAGCTTGGGTTTAACAGGCGCATCCATTTTATCTCCCACATAAAAACCTGGATGCGGAGGCTGGTTGTACGCGGTGTTTTGCCATGCAATCGCTACTCGATACTGAGTGTCATGCATAAGTGTTGGCAAGCCGTATTCAGTGGGTACATTGGTGGCGTAAATGCGCAATGATTTATTGTCGTCCGCTCGCCAGATAACCTCTTCACGCCAATCGCCAAATAAATCGGCGGAAAGCGCTGGATTGGATTTAGTGCCGTTATTGGTACTGACACCTTCTGCTGTTAGCAGGGAAGTTGTTTGATTGACATTCCAATCCCATTTGGAAATTGAATTTCCGTCTAACAATTCCCGTAACAAATCGCCATCCCACCAGACCGCAAAATTTATTTGTTGGGGATGAACCGGCGCTATGGTTTCGCCTTTAATATTGAATAACTCCGTCGAGTTCCAGCCCCAATTCTCCGCGCCCAAATAACGTGGATCGATATCAGCTGCTATTCCACGCCCTGTATCTTTTTCCGCTGGCTTCTTCCACAGTACAGTTCCATCTGCAACGCTTATAAGTGCTGAACCCCAGCCACCATTGCCGCGGATATCCTCGTGCACACCGAATTTTTCCAACCCTTCATGTGCAGGGTCCAGATCAGTAACATGCATTGCATCACCATGACCTAAACGGGTTGTCCATTTTGCGGAGCCGTCATCGTCAATTGCCATAGCGCCATAAATTATTTCATCTTTACCATCGGCATCGATATCCGCTACTGATAATTGGTGATTTCCCTGACCGCCAAAATGTGGCGGAACATTAGTGCCGGACGAATCAAAAACCCAGCGGCTGGAAATTTTTCCATTTCTAAAATCGTACGCAGCAATCACCGTTCGCTCGTAGTATCCGCGCGCCATAATGGCACTGGGACGCTGCCCATCCAAATACGCAACTCCTGCAAGATAACGCTCGGAACGGTTACCATAACCATCGCCCCAAGCGGCTTTCATTTCGTCTGGTGTGGGATTGTCATTATTTGGAGCACGTTGGGGAAGGTAAGGTGCCGTATCCAAGACACGTCCGGTGCTACCTTCAAATACTGAAAAATATTCCGGACCCGACAGAATGCGGCCAGTGAGTTGGCCCATATATTTTCCATCGGTTGTTACCACTGACCCGGAACGGTCTTGCACTTCAAGTTCACCGCGCGCAATCACCCAATTTGCACTGGCATTGCCGATCACCTTACCTTGGCCATCAGTGGTTCCATCGGCCGTTTTCATTGCTATTTCTGCGCGGCCGTCACCATCAAAGTCATACACCATAAATTGTGTGTAATGGGCTCCGGCACGAATATTTTTTCCCAAATCGATTCGCCAAAGCTGCTTTCCATCCAATGTGTAAGCGTCAATAAATACATTCCCGGTGAAGCCACCTTGCGAATTATCCTTTGCATTGGTTGGATCCCATTTAAGAATCACTTCATAACGGCCATCACCATCCAGATCCCCTACACTCGCATCATTAGCTGTGTAAGAGTAGCCTTGGCCATCCGGCGTTACGCCATCCGCTGGCGGTGTAATTGGCACGGAAAGATAAGGTGCCGTCCATGCGACAGCGGTAGCTAATATCTTGCTGCCGGCACGCAACTCGTAGGTTGCTCCGACCTTGCCGTGCGCATCGAGATAATTCGTTTTATTAACAACGCCGTGCGATGTGATTTTTTTCCCATCACGATAAATATCAAATGATGAGGTGTCGGCATCGCTATAAAATTTTCGCCAGGAAATTAACACACCATTATTTGCGGGAACTGCAACTAAACCGCTATCCAAATACTCAACCTGACGTGCGTAAAAATCTGCTCCAATGTGAGTATCGCTTTTTGCAGGTGAAGGTGATTCGACATTTGCTGTACAACTGACGCAGCCCAACACCAGTGTCAGGCAAAACACTCCACATCGGTTTGGATTTGAAATATTTGTAGTAAAAAGTTGCATATTGCACCTCGATGCTGATCCATTAAGCTATTAATTATTAGTATCGGTATGACCTTGGTAACAGTGTTGAATCACGCTATTTACCCATACAAAAGAGCGAGCCTGTTACTGTTTGACTAAAATATCCCGAGTAACTTGCTTTAAAGAAGAGCATCCGGACAGAGCCATAGCAACTCGTAATTCATTACCTAAAATATCCACCACATTGGTAACTCCCTGTTTCTTTTGGGCAGCCAATCCGTAAACCCAGGCACGACCAATCACAACAGCATCTGCACCTGATGCAATTGCCCGAACGATATCCAGGCCCGTGCGAATACCGCTGTCGAATAAAATTTTTATATCGCCCTGCACTGCGTCCGCGATTGGCGGTAATGCGCGGATTGATGAAAGTGCACCATCTAATTGACGGCCACCGTGGTTTGAAACAATTAAGCCATCTGCACCCAGTTTTTTAGCTTCAATGGCATCTTCCGGATCCAGAATACCTTTAATGATCAAATCGCCTTTCCATTTGTCACGAATTTGCTCAAGCGTTTTCCAAGTGACGCTCGCATCAAAGTTTTTGCCCATCCAGCCCCAGAATTCATCAATACCCGCATGTTTCCCGAGCACTTCGGCCACGTTGCCCAGTGAATGAGGCCTACCGCAAATGCCCACATCCCACGCCCAACGAGGGCGTGACAATGACTGCAAAATACGCGCGCTGCGTCGACGCAACATGCTGCCGCCCGATAGCCCGGAGCGAATATCCCGATAGCGTGCGGAAGGCACTGGCATATCCACTGTGAACATCAATGTTTTAGTGCCTGCTGCCACTGCCCGATCAAGCATCGCATTTAAAAAGCCACGGTCTTTCATCATGTATAACTGAAACCAGAGTGGTTTCGAAACTTGCGGCCGGACTTCCTCTATGGAACAGGCTGAAACCGTTGAGAGACAAAAAGGAATCCCTTTCTCTTGGGCAGCTTGCGCCGCCAACACTTCACCACGGCGGGCGTTTAAACCGGCTATGCCCACCGGCCCTAAAATAATGGGTAGCGTTAACTGTTCACCGAATAAACTGCATTCAGTATTTACATTGGAGAT
>JAJQJO010000406.1 GCA_021323495.1 Cellvibrio sp.
GTGAAAATCACGGGGCATTTGGTTATCGGGAATTAATTCAGGAAAGTAATCAGCCTGGTGCCGTTTTAGGCGAGGGAGGTTCCAATAGCCTGCTATCTGCTACACCGGGAAATTCGCTGCAAGCAACGCCAAAAGGCCTTAAGACAAAGGACGGTGAAGCCCGGGAAAATACCATGGAGAACGTTGCCGCTAAATCTTATTTCGGTCTCACGTTATTATTGAGTGAGTATAAGAAAGCATCTGACCCCCCTGCAACCACAGCGGCAGTGCAGAGGTTACCGGAAGCAGAATGGCTGGTTAACTATCAAAAAGCGAAACCCGGGGACCGGCAAACTGGCACCAAACTCAATCAAATTCCATATTACCTTGATGAACACCAGAAAAAAGTTTATGCATCCTATGGCACCAAGGCAGAGACTTATGATCCTATAAAAACGGCATTCAATGTAGTCAGGGACTTGAAGACTGCAATAGATGCATATGGTGATGAGGATAAAGATATTAATAAAATAAAGCCTGTTATTAACAGTCTTATCGAAAAAAATAACGAGATTCCGCGTGACTATGCCGTATTGATGGGGACTGTCGAACAGCTGTTTCCTTTGGTACAACCTTTGGCCTATCGGGAAACAAAAAAGATGAGCAAAAGGGACATTAGCGATGTATTGGAGCAACGTCAGGCGACTGTGGAATCCAACCAAAAATATAAAAGCCATGCGAGCATTTCTTTTTCGCTACGTGATGAGGCTATGTATCGGTCAGTGCTCAAGGCACGAAGAAACCATATTATGGCCGGTATGGGAGATAACCACGCAACTAATTTAAAAACCGATTTAACCAGTGCTGGGGTTCCTGTTGTTTTATTCAGTGAATTCACTAGTCAATATTCATTGAATGCAATTGCTCCGGCGGGAGAGAAGGCCCAAGGGCGAACGTTACTAAGCGATGATTCTGAAAGTGGTGATTAATGATGCGGTTACCCGCATTGCCTGATATTACTTTTTTGGGATAAGGGTTGATCTTGTGGCACTGGCTGGCTGGAAAAATTCCAGCTAACAGCACTTGCAACTCCAAAACCAAATAAAAACAGGATTACCACTATACTATTTTGTTTGGCTGTAAATTCGCGCTTGGTATTGAGCTGGATGATATGGCAGATTAACTGCAAAAAAATTGCACTGAAAGAAATAACAATCAACTTCCCCAGGAAGGTGTTGTAAGGTAATTTAGGAATTGAATCAGCAATAAAAAAATTAAATGCGTAGACAGTGAGCATCAGTGTGCTGATCAGCGATAATTGGGTGGCGCTGTCATTAATAAAATGGACGCTCCATGCGCATAACATGATGATAATAAGCGGCACTATTATTTGATAAATAAAATAGTCCGGGATTCGCTGGATCTGTACCGAAAATTCAAACTGCGGAAAATACCGCTCACCGGTGATATCAACCAAAAAGTCATACTGCGAATCATTTACTTCGCAAGTGCGGCTGGTCACGGTCCATTCGGTCATCGGCCAGGCATTGCTTTCCGTGGGAAACACTTTTGATTTGTCAGAAAACGTCATTTTTGATGAGGCGTAGGCAAAAGGCTCTATAGTGACTTTAAGTTCCTGGCTGTCGAACGGAAACTTCCTAAAATTCATTTCACTATGCATAACGGCCTTAAAGCGTTCGGTATACACAACCTTGCCATTTTTATGGATAAAAATACGTTTATTGGAACTTTCTTTAGGGCCGGTAATATTGATTACCTCAAATGAAGGGCTCCAGAGTTCATCGCGAATATCGTCTACGAGATTGTCTTCCAGAACAATTTTTTCTTCTGTCTCCGGAACCAGCGTGCGCGCGCGTGGATCAATCCAATCAGCGGTTAGGTAAGCATCTATTGAATAACTTTCATCGACAGGTCTGATGTCATAAATTTTATTGATATGCAGAGTCAACCTGACCTCAATGGGCAGGTCTTGCTTGGGCGCCTGACTGGTAATATTGATTTCCGCGTGGGCAGGTAGCGAATAACCGAATAATGAAATTAATAATATCCAGAATGTTGTAATCAGGTAGTAAATGAAAGGTTGCATTGGCCGGGTGTCCTGTATCGATTTTCCAGCGGCTTTGGCTAATAGCGGAAGGGGCATGCTAGCAATAAATTCCGGTATTAGCTATTTCACCAGATTACCGTGCCTATTTACCCGATTAACATTTTGGTAATCACTTTACTTCGATGGCATTTTGAAACATTTTTTTCCCGACTTTGTAACGTTTTGGTGCATTGGGTTCGTTAAATACTTCCAACAATGCAGTGGTGAAATCATAAACCCGCGCATCTCTTCCGGTTTGCCCTGCCGCCGCTTCAAAACCTTGTGTATGGGCATCGGCAAACATGGCGACATCTTCAATCATGCCGGTGGCGATTTCCATATTGCCCGGATCGTTATGGGATTGTTCACAGGCAGCGGCATCGGTTGAATGGAAGTTGCGGCAGCGAAACGGCCGTACGGGATAAATGCTGCATTGGTTATCTTGCAGCAGTGCGCATTTTATGTTGGTAGTCAGATGCTGTTCGGGTGTGAGGGTGCGGATAATTGCTGCATTGGCTTCTGCCTCTGCCAATACCGCTGCGATTCTTTCGGCAGTAAATGTTTTGCTCATGTAGTCTTTGATCAGCAGCATTTCATGGGCGCGAACTTCCACTTTGTAATGGCAACAAAATGCACAACCTGCTTTGCAAGCGGGTTTGACTGGCGATTCGTCAATCGCTTTGGCGATCAGGTTATCGTAGCGTTCGTAGGATTTTTTTAAAGTCGCTGCAGAATCTTTGCTTGTCGCAAGTTGGGCTGTGGATCTTTGGTATTCATTGAGCGCGGCAGATTGGAAGGGATCGGTCATTGGTTGATACTTTAAATTTTGATCAGCGAATTATACAGAAAATTATCGTTTTTTATGCACGGTTGCTGTGTAATTCCTTGCGCGCTTGCGTCATCACCTGCCTAGCCGCCGTCAAGGCCAATGAAGCCATAATGATGGCGACAATCAAATCCGGCCACGCTGTTCCGGTTCCCAATACACCAATTGCCGCACCAATCACCGCGATATTCCCCAGCGCATCATTGCGGGTACACAACCAGACACTGCGCATATTGCTGTCGCCATTGCGATAGGCGTAGAGCAGCCCGGCAACTCCAAGATTAGCCGCAAGTGCGAGGAGACCAACCAGGCTCATGGTTAACGATCACTTTCAATTGTCAGGAGTGGTTGAACACCACCGCTATTGATATCAACCGTTATTGATTCATCAGGCAACAAACCTTTTAACGATTGCTGTGCACGCACACCATTAACGGTGATGAATGCATCGTAATAGATTGGCGCGATGCCGCGGTTGGTGACACTGACGCGCGCGTGCGAAGGCGATGCTTTAAATTCGGTGACATGGAATTTGTAGCCATTCGCCATTCCCGCCTGTTTGATTCGCTCGTTGGATTGGTATTCGGGCTGATCGTTGCCAATCATGTAAGTGATGTGGAACGTCTCACTTAAGGCTTCATAAGTCCGGCCGTACATGCCTGTCAGGTTAAGCGCATTTTTTTGGTCAAAATCAGAATAATAGCTGAGCTCACCACCGTGGGGTGAAAGTTTATAGCGTTCAGTATAATCAAATACTGCCCACATGCTTGCGTTGTAATCGGCATGTTCTTCATGCATAAACGAATCGTCAAAATTGCCGAATGGGAGTGCTAACAAACTGGCATCGTTCGCGATAGGTGTATTGTCGCGTTCACCTGCATCGATTGAAATGCTCCAGTGCAATTCTTCAAATTGGGCGGTAAGGTGTTGCAGGAATGTTTTTTGATAGGCCTTGGATGGAAAGTTTTCCCCTAAGATAACCTGCGGATCATAGATATGGTATTCGCCCCACAAACCAAATCCAACTTGTAAAAAAGCAATGCGTGGATCATGGTCATAGCGTGCCGCAAAAGCGGTGTAAAAATCGAGAGTGGCTTGTTGTAATTCAGGATGTGACCAATCAGGAAATCCGGTCGACTGGCCTTCGCTCAGCGCGGT
>JAJQJO010000407.1 GCA_021323495.1 Cellvibrio sp.
TCGCCCGTGTGAGCTGTGCAGTTGTAGCGGGTGCGGCCAGGACTAAGTGGTTGACTGGCTTGCGCCCAGAGTTTGTTATCAATTACGTCAATGGTGATCGCCCCCTGACCGGTGGCGAAGCAGTTAATTTTTTTCAGGAGATTCACATCTTCCAGCTCCAATACTAACCAGGGTTTCGCACCTGCTTTTACCGTCGCACTGTCCTGCCTGGTTTTTTTATCGCTATAAAAATCCACGCTTGTTGTTGGCAGGGGAAGAGTATTTACTTTCATCATAAAGTCATCGAGATCAGTAAAACCGCCACCAAATGGAAACCGTGGCACTGATTGCAAATCCCCCTTGGTATAGAGGGCGCCGGATTGTTGTCCAAACGCGATATAGCCTAGTTTTTTAGCCATCTGCTGCACATCTGCATCATATTCACCAAAGGGATAGGCCAGGATTTTGGGAGCATAGCCAATCTCCTGTTCTATTTTTAATTGTGCGTTAGTGATCTCGGCAGCAATACGTGCGCGCCATTGTTTTACCGTTTCATTGTTTTCGCGGCGCGGCAAATGATTGTGTTTGCTGGTGTGATTGGCGATAGTGACGCCGTGTTTGGACATCTCGCGCAATTGTTCCCAAGTGACGAACAATTTGGATGTATTGACCGAATCGGTATTTACAAAAAAAGTGAATGGCCACCCGCGTTTTTTCAAGCGGGGATAGGCCGAGTCATACACGGATACATAGGAGTCATCAAAACTGATGGCGACTGTTTTATCGGGCAGGCGTTCACCCTTGCGTAATTTTTCGGTGAGTTCCAGCAGCGGCACTATGGTGAAATTATTGTGTTCCAGATAGTCCATCTGCGCTTCAAATTGCGCGGGGCTGATACTGGTTGATTTGGGGGTTGAGTCGCTAACATGATGGTACAAAATAACCACCGCCGCTTGGGCTATAGCAGGAAGCAGAAAAAACATTCCTACTATAATCCGGCCAACCAATGTCTCCATGATCTTTGTGGTTTGCATGGCCAACACCCATCATTAATTAACGTTATTGAATGACCCGAATTTCAAACGGAAACTCAGCAGTTTGTTGCGTACGCGCGATACTGAATTCAATTGTCGTTGGTCGTTGGTTAACGGGGAGCTCTACCTGGTTAACACCAAGATTGCTGCGCAATTCGGCAGCCTGGCTCACGACAGTACCATTGTCATCCAACGCGGTAATCGCCATCAATTCGGGAAAGCTGCCGTGAATATCAAATAACAACCGTCCCGCTTCCCAGCGCGCCAATTTAAATGAAGACTCGGCACCGTTCCATTGCATGCCAAACTGGAATGGCAACTGGATCGCTACCGGTTCTGCCGCAGCCAAAAATACCAACTTGCCCCAGAAGGCAATAACATCACTCACGCCCAGGTCCTGCCCACGCAAATCCAACTGCCCGCGTAACCATGGTTGGGTTGGATCAGGCTGATATTTGCCTTCCGCCCAAACGCCACCCGCATGCTCCAAAGCTATCGGGGCCTGGTAATTAACCGGGTGGATATTGCCCATTGAATCTTCCACTTCGGTAATTACAAAACGCGCGGCGCTGAGCTGCCGCGTGAGCGGGTGCTGGTTGCGCATATAAATATCTGCCATCAACGTCAACTGTTGTGCCTGGATGCTGAGTTGGTTCAATGCAATTAAGGCTGGCCCGGCCAGTATTGTTTGCTGCGGCGTTTGGTAGGGATATTTAACATCTGTGGGTGGTGAATCTTGCTTGAGCGCAGTTAATGCAGCAGCAGTTAATAATTCCGGCGCTGGTTTTTCTTGCACAAACGTTTTTTCCGGTGGCTGTATGCGGCCGAAACTAAAAGGATATACCTGATTTTCCAATTTGCTCGCCACGATAATTTCCGCTGCCGCGACGCTGCCTTGAACATCTATACTGGTAGTAGTACCCGCTGCAGAAAGATTAGCGCCGCGCACTATATTGGTGGTCGCTAACACTTGGCCATCCGCATTTAATGCATTGACTTGCAACAGCGCATCGCTATTGCCAGCTTGCTGGAAATATATTCGGTTGGCACTGGAAGAAAGAAAACGCAGCTGCATTCCTTGTGTGTTGATAACTTTGCCCGCCAAGGGCAGACCCACCTTCAAACGCTCGACCTCGACTGGCAACTTGTAACTCAGCTCACCTTTAATCGCACCGATATTGGAAATATTAATGGAATCAGGCAAGCGTATTTTTTTGGTTCCCTGGATACCCACAAACGGTACCGGTTGCCCCTGTTCAAAATAAGCGCCTTCATAAGCCATATTGATATTGGCAAGCTGGCGCGCACCCGTTGTATCGCAACCGTTAGGAGCGAGCAGCGATTGGTCTTGATGATCAACAATATCGGTAACACGCAGCACGATGCTGTCGGTAGCTTTGCCCAGATTTGGTAAGTTAAATGCATTAACGTCGAGCGTGATCACCGTTCCTTCCGCTGTTGCATCGATGCTGCTGATCTCAACCCCAAAAGGACCTGTTGTGGTTTGCGCAATAAAGGAAGGATTCAGGTGCTTGTTACTCGAAAAATCCGGCAGGCCTGACGAAGGCAAATTACTGAATGTGCGCGGCCGTTCATCAAGCCGATCCAGGGGAATTTCTACCGGGTTATCACTCATGGCGAAAGTCTGCACCAGCAAGGAGTTACTCCACAACTCTAATTGGGCTTGTAGTTTTTCATCAAAAAAAACTGATGCACGCAATTGCTGATCTGTTTTACTGAGCTTCATCCGCTCATAAATAGGTAGCGTCTCAGGCCAATCTTGTGCGATGGTATTTTTTACATTGGCCAGCAGCGCTGCAATATTGCCTTCAGCAGTGTTAATAAATTGTTGGCTGGAGCCCACCATCACCGCATTAAATTCCAACATTGGCGGCAATAGGCGCGGCGCAACTCCCAGGTAAATACCTTTTACCTGCGCCGCATCAACGGATAATTTTGTGAGTGCTATTGCACTTGAAGCATCGGCAAACTGGAGCGGATTAAATAGTGCCACACTGAGCATTTGGTTGGTGCTGAGCGTCCGCCAATCCGCCAGATCCATTGACGCCGGAGCAGCTGCGTCCAGGCGCCCACGAAAAGCCGCAACCCGCTCCGGGGCGCCCAGCAAAATCCTGCCGGATTCGATCATTGCCATCATCGCCGGTTGTTTTTCACAGGTATTTTCATCCACGGTTGAAAACACGATTTGT
>JAJQJO010000069.1 GCA_021323495.1 Cellvibrio sp.
AGAACAATATCGAGGTGTTGATCGATATCCATTCATGCTCCAACTATGTTGGTTGGAGAGCGGGTCGTCTGGATGCACGTCCTCCCTATGTCGATGCTACTCGTGAAAACTATGAGTTCACCCGTGAAGGCTATTCTTGTGCACCTGTAGGTACGCCAGGGGTAACTACTCATGCGTATAACGAATCTATTTGGTTGGATAACCTGAAAGATATCGCTGGCCTTTCTACCAAATTGGGGGTTGATAACATTATCGGTATCGATATTTTCAATGAACCATGGGATTACACCTGGGCTGATTGGAAAAGATTGTCTGAAAGTGCCTACACCGCCATCAATTCGGTTAACCCGGATATGTTGATTTTCGTGGAAGGTATTTCAGCGAGTGCAGACAATCAGGACGGCTCGCCAGATACGATCACTGAGGTTCCTCACGGCTCTGAAGACTACAACCCTAACTGGGGTGAAAATCTGTTCGAGGCTGGCACCAATCCACTCAATATTCCCAAGAGTCGTTTGGTTTATTCTCCACACACCTATGGCCCGTCAGTGTTTGTACAAAAACACTTTATGGATCCAGCACAACCAGAGTGCGAAGGTTTGGAAGGCGATGCTGCGGGTGAAGCGGATTGTAATATCGTGATCAACGAAACCAAACTCAGAGCCGGTTGGGATGAGCATTTCGGCTACTTGCGCGCCGAAGGTTATGCGATGGTTGTCGGTGAATTTGGCGGCAATATGGATTGGCCACAAAAAGGTACTATTTCTGACCGCAACAAGTGGAGCCACATCACCACGAATGTTGATCAGCAATGGCAACAAGCCTTCGTTAAATATGCAAAAGAGAAAAAGATCCAGGGTTGTTACTGGTCTATTAACCCTGAATCAGGCGATACCCATGGTTGGTACGGTCATTCTTATGACGCTGTTAGCAACGAATCCGGCTGGGGAACCTGGCTGCCTTTCGATGCGCGCAAAACCAGCCTGTTGAAAGATTTTTGGGGCAATTAATTATTAATTGATCCAATTATAAAACCCGGAACTGACGCAAGTTGGTTCCGGGTTTTTTATTGCGTTTCGCCAGCGGAAAAATATCTGTGGTAATGTACTCATCACAAATTTTCCGGTTGGAGTTATTTATGACGTGGTTATTATTATTTGCAGGACTGGTGTTACTGGTGATAGGTGCTGATTTATTAGTAAAAGGCGCTGCCAGGCTCGCATCCAATTTTGGTGTGCCGGCATTGGTGATTGGCCTCACCGTGGTTGCATTTGGCACTAGTGCGCCCGAATTGGCGGTGAGTGTGAAGGCGGCATTTTCAGGGCAGGCAGAATTGGCGATTGCCAATGTTGTCGGCAGTAATATTTTCAACGTGCTTTTTATTCTTGGCGTCGCGGCGTTAATCTCCCCGCTTATTATCTCCCACCAATTAATTCGCCAGGATGTCCCGA
Organism: Cellvibrio sp.; assembly: GCA_021323495.1. Classification (GTDB taxonomy): domain Bacteria; phylum Pseudomonadota; class Gammaproteobacteria; order Pseudomonadales; family Cellvibrionaceae; genus Cellvibrio. The sequence continues at coordinate 1,452 of JAJQJO010000069.1, forward strand.
TCATGGTCGCTGTATCTGTTGCTGCAGTCCTGATGACATTGGATGGCAATATCAACAAGCTTGAAGCTGCGATACTAGTGATTGGATTGGTGGGATATACCTGGTTTTTGTTTTACCAGGGCAAACAAAAGGGTGTGGATGTTTCTGATGGTGAAGTTGAAGAAATGTTAAAAACCCATGTGCCCATGTGGCAGAACGTTTTGCTTGTTATCGGCGGGCTGGTGTTATTAGTGATGGGGGCACGTTGGTTGGTGCAAAGCGCAGTTGAGCTTGCGACTGCCTGGGGTGTCAATGAAGCGGTGATCGGTTTGACGATTGTTGCGGCGGGCACGTCTTTACCCGAAGTTGTCACTTCAGTGGTAGCAACAATCAGGGGCGAGCGCGATATCGCAGTAGGCAATGTGGTTGGTAGCAATATTTTTAATATTTTATGCGTGTTGGGGCTTTCAGGTCTGGTGTCACCCACACCGTTACTGGCTGGTGAGCAACTGGCAGGTTTTGATATGCCGGTCATGCTCGGTGTTGCTGTGCTTTGCGTCCCCTTATTTTTTATTGGTGCCATTCTTAATCGGGTCGAAGGATTTTTATTTCTCACCCTTTACATTGCTTATGTCTGGGTGCTGATCGCGATGGCGCTATCACTGGGATATTTGCCACAATTACAACAGGGGATTATGTACGGGTTGTTGCCCCTGGTGGTGTTATACGTATTGATTTCACTTGTCCATGATTGGCGCAGGCGTAAAGCTTGATGTTTTAATGGTGTTGGCCCTATCGCGGTTATTTACGGTAAGGCCAGCATCGCATCGGTACTTCCAAAATCTTTTCCGTTCATCCTGCATGTAAAGAGTTGTAACTCTCCGTTGACGCATTAAAATTCCAATGCGAGACTGGCGCTCGTTCTACTCAACCTATCTCTTCAATCTGTACAGGAGCCTCAATCATGACCACCTTTGATATTGCTCTCCTGTCGGCTGCCTGATTACCCACCTGCATTTCCCCTTGGCGGGTTTCCTAATGGTCGCGTAATCGCGCGCCGACTTTCAGTTCGTTTTTCATCATTATCGCGCTTGTTGTATTAACAATTGCGCTACCTTTGCCCGTGCCTGCGGGCATAACGAAATTGGAAGTTTTTATCATGATCGATATCGATTTTGACTTGCTGCGGCCTATTGGCCTAACGCCCTACATTGCGCAACAATTATTACAATTGGACATGGATATTGCTGATGCATTTCCTGCACGAGTAATTGAAATTCAGCGGGAGTGGATACTGGTGCACAGCGGTGATTGCGCGTGCCGCGCCCGAGCATTACCGGGATTGGGTGTTGCTCTCGCTGTGGGCGATTGGGTAATTGCAGCGCTGCGCCCGAATAACGAGTATTGGATTAGCGGACGTATGGAGCCGATTACGGAAGTTGCCCGGCGCTCGCATGAAGGCAATCGTCAACTTCTTGTTACGAATGTCGACACGGCATTACTAGTGATGGGGCTCGATAACGATTTTAATTTGCGACGCATCGAGCGCTATCTGGCAATAGTCCAAGCTGCACAGGTGACACCGGTAATCGTATTGACCAAACAGGATATTGCCACCGGCGTCGCTGAAAAAATGGAGCAAATAAAACAGCGGCTGCCGGTGCACATTCCGATTGTGGCTGTGAATGCGCTCTGTGAATCGACTGCATCAATATTGGCCCAATGGTTGAGCCCGGGCCAAACAATTGTGCTGCTTGGTTCATCCGGTGCAGGAAAATCCACACTGACCAATATCCTCGCATCCAGCACGCAAAAAACGGGTGGTGTACGCAAAGGCGATAGCAGAGGGCGACACACGACAACTACGCGTTCGTTGCACCAATGTAAAAATGGTGCATGCATTATCGATACGCCTGGTTTGCGCAGCTGGAGCCCGGATGCCGACGAGGAATCCCTGGGTATAGCATTTGATGATATTGGTACTTTGGCGACCAATTGCCGTTTTCGTAATTGCGAACACAACGATGAACCAGGCTGTGCTGTAAGGGATGTTGTTGATAAAGATCGATTGCAGAATTATCAAAAAATGTTGCGCGAAATCCGGCGCAACCAACAGACGGCATTGGAGCGTATTGATGAGCGGGCAAAATGGAAAGTGTTACATAAAGCAGCTGCTATGCGCGCGCGGGAAAAACGGGGCGAGTATTAATATTTAACTTCAGTTGCGCATAAACCTGCAGGGCATCAATACAAAATTGATGTCCTTCAGGCCGGCAATTAATTCCGGATATCGAAATACTAACTAAGCATGTGCCCATCGCACGACATAATCCGGTATCGGGATTGCACCATTATCTGCAGGTATTGGTTCGCCATGTTTGACAGCCATCGGTAACACGCCCGCCCAAACGGGAAGGTTAAGATCTTCTTCCTTATCGACCGGATTGGTGTTGCTGATTTTGGTTGCCGCTTCCGCAAGTGAAATACGCAATACACTTGTGGCTGCAAGTTCTTTGTCATTTCCCGGGCGCGCTTGGTGTTTTCGGCCTGCAGCGATTTTATCCATAAATACATCCATAGCTGCCAGTTTATCTTTGTTACCTTCTATAGCTTCAAATGCGCCGTAAATAACAGCCGAGCGATAATTCATCGTATGGCTGAATGCAGAGCGTGCCAGTACCAGGCCATCGACGTGGGTTATTGCAATGGAAACCTGGGTTCCCGCCAATAACACTTTGGTCAAGCGACCGCCATTAGAGCCATGGATATAAAGATAGTCATCCTGTCGCCAGCAGGCTGTGGGCATGCAGTGTGTGCTTTCGCCATCATTGAACGCGATATGGCATACATAAGACTGGTCGATGATCTCATGGAGTGCTGCGCGCTCATAATTTGCCAACTCGGGCAGGCGGCGAATCCGGGTACGGGAGGATGGAGCGGTGGGCGATGGTTTGTTCATTGTGGTCCTTGTCGTGAGCTGGAAAATAATGAATCGGGTAAGCGCGCTGATGTTTAGATTACCCTTCGTCTGGCCCTATAATAAGATCCACTATTGACTAAATTTTTAGGGCCATATGGATTACCAGCTTCTTTTCGATCAATACAATGCAAAACAATCCGGCCCTAAACAATCGCAGCAGCGCCGTCTCTATCATTGTTTGCGCGCTGCAATTTTGCGCGGGCAATGCAAGGCGGGGACGGTATTGCCGGGCAGTCGTTCGCTAGCGGCAGAGCTTAAAATATCGCGCAATACTGTGCTTTATGCGTATGAACACTTGGTTGCGGAGGGGCTACTCTGCTCTGGTGGCCGCAGTACGGTAGTGGCTGATAGTTTGCCGACTTTTACTTCCAGTGTTAAAGACGCGGATATTGCCAGGCCGCACACATTGTCAGCCCGTGCCCGATTAACCCCTTGGCCGTCCGACCCCCATGGTGCGTTCACCGCATTTATGTCAGGCGTTCCCGCTTTATCCCATTTTCCTATTGCAGTGTGGCGCCGTTGCCTGGAGCGGGTGTGGCGCACGATCAATCACCAACAACTGGATTATGCCGACGCGGCGGGCGAGCCAATATTGCGCGCTGCTATTGCGGAGCATCTCACCGGTACCCGCGGTGTGGTGTGTAACGCGGGGCAAATTTTTATCACCGATGGCACCCAGCAGAGCCTTGGCATTTGCGCGCATGCATTGGCCGGCGTGGGCGACAGGGCCTGGATTGAAAATCCCGGCTACGGCGGTGCATTCCAGTCATTGAAGGCGGCGGAATTAAACGTACGTGGTATAGCAGTGGATGTAGACGGCATTGCACCGACTGAGAAAGAATGGGAAAAATTTACTCCCAAATTAATTTACACCACGCCCTCGCACCAATTCCCACTGGGTAGTGTGATGAGTATTGATCGGCGCATTGCATTAATCGGGTCGGCAAAAAAATACGGCGCAATCATTATCGAAGATGATTACGACAGTGAATTCCGCCGCGATGGACCACCGCTGCCCGCTATGCAGGGTTTGGTGGCGGATGCGCCGGTGATTTATCTCGGTACGTTTAGCAAAACATTATTTCCGGCGTTACGTATTGGCTACATGGTGGTGCCTACAGGATTGGTTGAACCTTTTGCAGGAATGTTGAAGCTGGGGCATTTGCGTGGGCGTAGTGCCGACCAGCTGGCCTTGGCGGAATTTTTACGCGCAGGCCATTTTGCAATGCACCTTAAAAAAATGCGGCGGTTGTATGCTACGCGACGCGATGCATTGGTCGTTGCTATAGATAAACATCTCGGTGATGTCGCAACAATTTATGGTGGGTCGTCTGGTATCCATCTATCGGTTGGGCTTCCTGGATTACTTAATGATGTCAGCATCAGTGAGTCCGCAATTGCGCAGGGGGTATATACGCAACCACTTAGCCGGTTGGCAACCGGAAAGGTGTTGTGTAACGGATTGATGCTTGGTTATGCGCAAGTGCATGAACGGGAAATAGAAAAATACGTTCGTATTTTGGCGAAGATAATTCACAGCCATTAAAAATAAACGATATTGTCGCGTTTCTTTTATTATTACGCTGATTGAATTGTTGCGCTCATTTTTAATGGCTGCTGTTGCCCATCGGTTAGCCTGGCGGCGGATTATATTGCAAATGTAGATGCCGACATCAATGAGGATAGCAACAATAACGAAACCACCAGTGATGGTAGTACCACTGATGAAACCACAAGGGTGGATACCATCGGCGATGAAAGCAATGCGAGTAAAGATCCTGTTATATCTCTTAACCATTTCATAGCGTTTCTCCTTAACTAGCTACCCGGACTTCATGGTTGCCGGTATTTTCACATTACACTTATCGGAAAATATTCGTTGTGCGGAATGAGCGCGGGGATATGTGAAATATTCACCCACATTATTAATATAAGCGTGTTCCTTACATACGCACTGTTTGCAATTGTGATATTGGCTTTACTCTGGTGTAGAGTTTTGTTGTAGTCTTGCACCAATAAAAATAAAACCAAATCACAACTATAACGTTTGTTTAAAAACTCTCTCCAAACATCAACCCTTTGAGGTCCTTTGTTTATTTTGGTGACGAAATAAGCGGGGATTGATTCGTATCATTACAGAAACCTGTTGTGCATCGCCTCCGGCGTTGCGTTTGTTTTCTGTTGCCTGCACATTTATTTCTCGCGGAGGAATGATTTATGAATTTATTGTCAAAATGGGCTAAGCCATTAGTGCCGGGTTGTTGTGCGATGGTTATGAGTTTATCTGGAAGCGGGGCATCAGCCGCTAGCTGTGAGTATAAAATAGCGAATGAGTGGGGCAGCGGTTTTACTGCCAGCATCCGTATCACCAATGACGGCACAGCGCCCGTTGCCGGGTGGTCGCTGGGTTGGAATTACAGTGACGGCTCGCGTGTGACTAGCAGTTGGAATGCCACCCTGTCTGGTGCGAATCCTTATACGGCGGTACCGTTAAATTGGAACAGCACTATCCCGGTGGGTTCCAGCGTGGAGTTTGGCATACAGGGCACCAACGGCGGCAGCAAAGCGCAGGTGCCAGTCTTATCGGGTGCGGTATGTACGGGCACTCCTGCTTCAAGCGTGGCGCCGGCGAGTTCGAGCCAAGCGCGATCCAGTTCAAGTATTGCCAGCCTGCGTTCATCTTCCAGTGTGGTTGTTACATCGTCATTGCGCAGCTCGAGCCTTGCCTCTGTTGCAGGCCAAATGTGCAATTGGTATGGCACGTTAACGCCGCTGTGCGTTACGGCCACCAGTGGATGGGGTTATGAGAATGGTAAAAGTTGTGTCGCTGTTGCTACTTGCCGTGCGCAGCCGGCACCTTTCGGGATAGTAGGTGCAGCGTCCAGTGTGCGCTCTTCAGTGGCTACCTCAGCGAGCGTTCCCAGCTCGGTGCGTAGTTCTGCGAATAGTTCTGCGAGTCGCTCCGCCAGTAGCATTCCCCCCATTGTTGGCGGCTGCGATGGTTATGCGACGCGTTACTGGGATTGCTGTAAGCCCCACTGTGGGTGGTCGGGTAATGTCCCGTCACTGGTTGCGCCATTGCAAAGTTGTGCAGCAAACAATTCGCGCCTGAGCGATTTGACGGTAGCCAGCAGTTGCGACGGTGGCAATGCACACATGTGCTGGGGGCTGGCGCCCTTCGCGGTAAGCGATACCCTGGCGTACGGATATGCCGCTACTTCGAGTGGTGATGTGTGCGGTCGCTGTTACCAGCTCCAATTCACCGGTAGTTCACACAACTCTCCGGGCGATCCCGGATCAGCTGCCCTGGCAGGCAAAACCATGATTGTACAGGCGACCAATATTGGTTACGACGTGGGTGGTGGCCAATTCGATATCCTGGTTCCCGGTGGTGGAGTAGGGGCGTTTAATGCTTGCTCCGCGCAGTGGGGCGTTTCCAATTCTGAATTGGGCGCGCAGTACGGTGGTTTATTGGCCGCCTGTAAACAGGAGTTGGGTTATAACGCCAGCCTTGCGCAATATAAATCCTGTCTGATTGGTCGCTGCAACAGTGTCTTCGGTACCCGCGGTTTAACGGAGTTGCAAAGGGCCTGTACCTGGTATGCCGATTGGTTCCAGGCGGCGGACAACCCCGCACTGAAATATAAAGAGGTTGCTTGCCCGGCAGAGCTAACATCCCGTTCGGGCATGAACCGCGGTGTGTTAAACGATATTAAAACCAACTGTAATTAGCCTGCCATCGCGTCTTTATTTAAATTACTGTTGTGAGTAACGAGTGATAAAAGGTAGTGCAATAAAAAAACAATGTGTGCAATCGCGCACATTGTTTTTTTTTCTATCTGTTCGATACCAAACCCTCGCTGTACCAAACTCTGGGCTACACTCACAGGGAAACATGAGTGCTGTTTCCCCTATTTTTAGACCTGGAAGAGGCTGTTGTTATGATGTTAAAAGAGCTTGTTGCCCAGTGGGAATCCCATGCTCACGGCGTGCTGACCAAAGAAACCTACGCGGTGCATTTGTTGGTAGAAGATGCGGCAAAAATTGATGCGTTGGCAGAGATGTACCCCAAGCGCACCAAAGAGCAATTGATCAGTGAATTATTGTCGGCGGCGCTAGGACAATTGGAAGAAAGTTTTCCCTACGTGCAGGGGCCAACAGTCGTGGCTACCGATGAAATGGGCGATGCAATTTATGAAGATATAGGCCCAACACCGCGCTTTATGGAGCTGACAAAAAAACACCTTATGCAGCATAAAAACCGGAACGGTGAATAATTCCGATTGCTGTTACTTACTTAATCGATACTTTTTCTCAGACGGGGAAAATAAATTCCCAGGCAAAGTGCCCGTGCAATAACATACATAATAAATGCAATCCACAGTCCCTGGTTGCCTGCTACGGGTACCAGCAGCCAGGCTGCCGCAACAAAAATCAATAGTGAAAATAACGAGGCATCGCGCATATCCCGGCCGCGCGTTGCGCCAATAAAAATACCATCCAATTGAAAAGCTGCAAACGATAAAAGCACATAGACGGCAGCATAAACCAAATAGTGCTGCGCTTCTTGCTGGATTGCTATCAACGGATTCAGGGCATTAATGAGTGCTGAGCCAAAGATAAACATACATATCGTCAAACCCAACGCGCAGATTGCGGCAATTTGTGTTGAGCTGATAATTGCACGATCGAATAGCGGACGATTGCGTCCCCCTATGGTTTTACCTACCAGTGATTCCAGTGCAAACGCAAAACCATCGAGAAAAAATGCCGAGAACGAAATAAATTGCAGCAGTATATGGTTGGCGGCAAGTATGGTATCGCCAAATTGCGCGCTCTGGTTAGTAAACCAACCGAAGCCGGTTAACAAAAACAGCGTGCGCCACATAATATCGGTATTGGTTTTCAAGGTATTGATAATGGCCGCGCGCTGCAGGATCTTCTTCCAAAAGAAAAAATTGTCGGGCGATGGCGAGGTAGAGCGAAAGAATGCAAACAGCATTGCGCCGCCCAGGATAAAACATATCCATTCTGCGATCAGGGTACCCAGGGCTATTCCACGTACGCTCCAATCCAGAACTATGACAAAAAATACATCTAACAATAAATTAATGCCGTTGAGCAATAATTGTAACCACAGCAACCCGCGTGTTTGTCCGAGGCCAATGAGGGTGCCGATAATGGCATAGGTTCCGAGTGTCGCCGGGGCGCCCCAGATGCGTATTGCCATATAATCCTGCGCGCTTTGTTCAACGGCAACGCTGCCATCCAACAACCAAAATGCCAGCGCGCCCACTGGATATTGGGCAATGACCAACACTAACCCAATCGCAATACCGAGTAAGAGCGCGCGTATAAATGCGGAGCGCACTTCGGTGTGATCACCGGCACCGGCAGCTTGTGCGGTAAAACCGCTGGTGCCCATGCGTAAAAAGCCAAAACCCCAATACACAAAACTGAAAATCAATGAACCCAGGGCAATCGCGCCTACCGCAGCGGCATTGTCGCTGTGGCCAATTACGGCGGTGTCCACCAAACCCAATAAAGGGACAGCGGCATTGGCGAGAATAATCGGAATTGCCATGTGGATAATGGCGCGGCGGCTGGTTGGGATGGGGGCGGGAAAGGTCACAGTCGATCCGTTAGTATTAGCGTAACGGCACGAGTATAAATACAAACAATAATCCTTGCTGCATAAATAAAAAACCCGGCTAATTGCCGGGTTCTGTTACGAAGCCTAATTTTAAAATCCCTGCTCGCTGCACTGCGGCCATGGTTTTGATTACGTGTTCGTAATCGACGGTTTTATCACCGCGAATATGCACTTCCGGCTGTGGTTGTTTACCGGCTTCGGTTGCCAGGCGCAATTCAAGCTCCTCCATGGTGACCTGGGTTTCATTCCAATAAATATTGCCATCTGCATTTACTGCAAGGTTGACAGTTTCCGGTTTTAATTCATTGGGCGTGTTATCTGCACGCGGCAGGTCTACTTTTACCGAGTGTGTTAATACCGGCACAGTGATGATAAAAATAATAAGCAATACCAACATGACATCCACCAAAGGTGTCATGTTGATCTCATTCATTACTTCTGTGTCGTCGTCGAGTCCACCGCCGAAGGCCATGGTTTATACCCCTTTGCGTGGAGAAAGTTTGGTAATGACACCTTTGTTTTGCATCGGGCTGCCGGTAATAAAATAGGCATGTAATTGGTGCGCAAAACGGTTGAGCTTGTTGAGCAAACCTTTATTTGCGCGTGTGAGCGCGTTGTAGCCCAGTACCGCCGGAATCGCGACCGCCAAACCAAATGCAGTCATGATCAGGGCTTCACCCACCGGGCCTGCCACTTTGTCGATGCTCGCCTGGCCGGAAACGCCGATACCCACCAATGCGTGATAAATACCCCACACAGTGCCGAACAGACCAACAAACGGCGCAGTCGATCCAACCGATGCAAGGATCGCCAGTCCGCGTTGCAAGCGCTCTGCACTTTCGTCGATAGAGCCGCGCAAACAAGCCGTGAGCCATTCAGCGAGTGGCAGGTGACCGTGCAAATCATCTTTGTGATTACTGTGATGGTCGAGCGCTGCCTGGCCTTCTTCCGCTAAATGACGGAACGGGGTAGAGCGGTCTTCCCCGAGCGTGCGCAAACCTTCGGCAAAACTTTGTGCATGCCAGAAATCATTCAAACCCTGCGATGGGCGACGCAATCGCCATAAACCCCAGGCACGCACCACGATCACCCACCAACTGGCGATGGACATAAGTAATAAAATAATCGCAACGCCTTTGATCAGCGCATCGCCCTGCTGCCAAATGGAAGCAATGCCGTAAGGTGAATCCATACAAACCTCTGATACAAAAAATAAAGAAGTACAAAATTAAAAAGTGCAAACAAGCGTACAGCAATCAGTGCAAATTAAATTCAACCGGTTGTTCATACCAGAAATCGATTTTCTTATCGCCCTGGGTTGCTGGCTGATAACGCCACCGTTTCACTGCAGTTACCGCAGTAGTATCCAAACGCTTGAAACCGCTCGAGCGTTTTATTTTGACCTCGCCTACGGTGCCGTCAGCTTTGATCAGGATTTCCAATACCACTATCCCTTCCTCGCGCAAGCGGCGCGACAAACTCGGGTAGGCCGGCGCCGGGTTGCTCAACTGTCCAGCCTCTGCGCGTGGTGGCAACACTGGCGCAGGTGTCGGTTCTGCTGGTTTGGGCTCAGCGGGTGGTTGCACCGGCGGCGGTGGTTCTGGCTCAGGTGCTTTTACCGCGCGTTCGGATGGCGGTGCTTTGGGTAAGGGTTTAGGTGCGGGCTTTGGCTCCGGCTTTTTTTCCGGCGGGGGTGGCGGTGGTGGTTCCGGCGGTGGTGGTGGAGCCTCGGGTTCAGCCATCACCAGGACGCCCTGGATGGTAGGCATAACGATCTCGACTGGTTCAGGGTCAGAAGGTGTTACATCGGCGACTGCTGTGAGGAATTAACGGGATGTTAATAATAAGATGGCGCTAATGATAATATTTCTCATTGAATAAGGCAATGAGAAATATTAACTGAGGTGCCTGAACCCGGGCAGTTGGGGCAAATGATCCTATATAACAGGATAAGCAGGGCTGGCATTGATCTCGGGTGCCAATGTTATACTCGGCCTCCCGCGTTAACACGCTCTGCCAGAAGGGTTCCATGGAAATCTTTGTATTACTTGGCCTGATCATATTGAACGGCCTTTTTGCGATGTCGGAAATCGCCATTGTCACCGCAAAAAAATCCCGGTTGATGGCGCTTGCTGCCAAAGGCAACAGCTCGGCGCAAGTTGCGTTGGAATTAGCTGAAGATCCCACGCAGTTTTTGTCGACCGTGCAGATCGGTATTACATCGATTGGAATCATGAACGGTATTTTTGGAGAGTCCATCCTTGCTGAACCTTTTGCACTCTGGTTACAAACCTTTGGTGTGCCAGTGCACTTCAGCGATAACTTCGCGACCATTTTGGTGGTAGTCGTGGTGACTTATTTATCGATTGTTGTCGGTGAGTTGGTGCCCAAGCGAATTGGCCAGCTCAGCGCCGAACGCATCGCCTGTTATGTTGCCAGGCCAATGCAATTGCTTGCGGTGATTACCAAGCCCTTTGTGTATTTTTTATCGGGATCAACCCTTGCATTGATGCGCTTGTTTGGCTTTCACCAAACCCAAAACTCGCAAGTGACCCAGGAGGATATCCACGCAATTCTCGATGAAGGTTCCAGTTCGGGTGTCATCGAGCAGCAAGAACACGCGATGGTAAAAAATGTACTGCGCCTGGAAGCGCGCAGTATTGTCTCCCTGATGGTGCCGCGCTCGGATATCGTTTATCTGGATACCGCTTTGTCGCTCGAAGAAAATTACCAGCGCGTCATGCAGTCACCGCATTCACGTTTTCCCGTGTGTACCAAACAAAGCGATAATTTAATCGGGGTTATTAATGCCAAGGAATTGTTGGCCGAAGCGATTCGCGGCAGTAAGGTAGATCTGGAATCCATGGCGCAGCCCTGCCATGTGGTACCGGAATCATTGACTGGAATGGAGCTGCTCGAATTTTTCCGTTCCTCGCACAGCCAGATGGTATTTGTGGTGGATGAATATGGCGATCTCAAAGGGATAGTGACCCTGCAAGATTTATTGGAAGCACTTACCGGCGAATTTATTATGGGCGAGGGCGAAGACGCCTATATTATCCGGCGCGACGATGGTTCATTGTTGTTGGATGGCATGTTGGCCATTATTGATTTAAAGGATTGCCTGCAAATCGATGATTTACCGGAAGAGGGCGATTACCAAACTCTCAACGGCTTGATTATGCTACTGATGGGACGCATGCCCGCTACCGGCGATAAGGTAGTTGTCCAACAATGGCAATTGGAAATTGTTGATATGGATGGCCGCCGTATTGATAAGGTACTCGCCTACAAACTGGATGATGGACAGTCCGAATAAATAATTCCCCCCGCATACGTATTCATTTGTGTCTCGGCGTAGTTCTGCTTGGCATTAGCCTAACCAATGGGCTTTACTGATAAATCCATTGTTATAAAGACGCTAATAGCCTGCGGAGCTGCGCATGAAATCCCTGCTGATATTGCTATTTACTGTTCTTCTGGTTGGTTGTTCTGATTCGGTCACAAAACCTTCGGAACCAACACCGTTAGAAACAACGCCTGCCACCACCATCAATGCACATCCGCCCAGCGGTGCTGCTACCGAATACCGTTCGCTGGTGATCAACGAAGAAAATAAACAATGGTGGCAGAGCGCCGTTTTTTATGAAATCTGGCCGCGTTCTTTTCAGGATTCCGACGGCGATGGCAGCGGTGATTTTAATGGCATGAGCAACAAGCTCGACTATTTACAGGCACTGGGTATTAAAGGTATTTGGCTGACGCCGGTGTTTGAGGCACCCTCGTATCACGGCTATGATTTCCAGGACTTTTATAACGTGGAATCCGATTACGGCACTATGGCCGATTTTGAAAATTTTATTGCGCAAGCGCATAAACGCAATATCAAAGTCATCCTGGATCTGGTGCTCAATCACATCTCGGATAAACACCAGTGGTTTATTAAATCGGCTAATAAAGAAGCGGGTTATGAGGACTATTTTATCTGGCGTGACCAGCGTCCCGCGAGTGGTTGGGGACAGCCCTGGTCAGCGGAATCCAATCCTGCTGCCGTTTGGCACTGGAACGAAACACGCAAGGCCTATTATTACGGTGCATTTGGTAGCAGCCAGCCGGATTTGAATCTGACCAAACCCGTTGTTATCGATGAACTTAATAAACTCGCCAGTTTTTGGCTCGCCAAAGGCGTAGATGGTTTCCGTCTGGATGCGGTGCGATACGCGGTGGAGGAGGGCGGTTATCCACTGCAAGCAGATACCCGGGGCACGATTGATTACTGGACAATTTTTTCCCGCCACGTTAAATCCGTAAAACCGGATGCGATGTTAGTGGCAGAGGCTTGGGCGGATTTAAAGACGGTCGGGAAGTACCGCAACAATGGCGAGGGTCTGGACTCATCGTTCGATTTTGATTTTGGTACGGTGGTGATTGATATTTTAAATCCCGCCGCAAAACAAACGGCAGATTTTGGAACCATGAGCCAACCCGATTTGCAGCAAAGCCGGGAAAGTTTGTGGACCAATTTAACTGCGCGGAAATCCGCTGCACCGGTTTATTATTTCGCACCATTTTTAACTAACCATGATCAGACCCGTATTATGTATACGCTGGAAAATGATAGCGCCAAGGCTAAAATTGCCGCGAGTTTACTTATGACTACACCGGGCACTGTGTATATGTATTACGGTGAGGAAATCGGGCTCTCGCAATACAAAACCGGTGACGACCAATATCGCCGTGCGATTATGCAGTGGAGCGATGAAGATACCGCCGGTTTTAATACGACCGGTGAATTTTGGCTCGATCAGGCCAAGTGGTTTCCCTGGATGCAAAATCATCGAGGCTGGTGGGGCAATTATTGGCAAACACTTAAAGGCACCGGTAAGTCAGTCGTTGCGCAGCAGGAGGATGCGCAATCACTATTTAATCATTACCAGCGCTTGATTAAAGTACGCAACGAAAATCCTGCGCTGCAATTACCGCAGGAGGTGCGTAATTACCCGGTAGATAATAAAAATGTATGGCTGGTGGAGAATATCCTGGCAGGTAAAAGTGTTTGGGTGTTGGTCAATCTGGATTCGACCGCGGCTGCTAAAGTGATTGTTCCGAAAAAATTGCAGGGTGTACGCAAAGAGTTGCTTACCGGAAAGGAAATTAATGTTGGAGATAATATTAATTTA
>JAJQJO010000070.1 GCA_021323495.1 Cellvibrio sp.
TTGCTGAGTGGTGCGCTGAATCCCAATGATATCCAGTACCAAAACAGTTTGCTGAATGCGATCCGCGTGCTGCAGACCCACGTAACCCAGGCTCTGCCTGCAATTCAGGCTGCGAATTATACCTCCCCAACTGTGGCTGCAGGCCAAGCGGTTAATAGTGCTTTAAATGCTGTTAGTCCATCGGCAGCAATACCGCCGGTAACTCCTGTGCCGCAGACTAACCTGCAGGTATATACCCAAAGCCAATTGGTGGGGGTACTGGAGCAAATGCAAATCCAGGCCCTTGGTGTGACCCAGCAGGCGCTGGCCAACCATGAAACAGGTCCGCTGCCGATCGCGCCGCAGACGGTCGCTGAAGTCGGCCGCAAGATGATGGAGCAGATCGCGAGTGAAACTGAAAATGGTGCGGTAGAAGCAGGCGATATGCAGACTATCGACTTGGTCGGTATGTTGTTTGAATACATGCTATCCGATGACCATCTACCTGATTCGGTCAAGGCGTTGCTCAGTTATCTGCATACCCCATTCCTGAAAATTGCCTTTATCGATAAGGGTTTTTTTGAGCAACCTGAGCACCCGGCGCGCGTGTTACTCAATAGCCTTGCGGAAGCAGGTGTCCGCTGGGTAAGTAATGACGGTAGCGATCAATACGATATTTTCACCAAAATCAAAACCACAGTATTCCGGTTATTGCAGGAATTCAAAAACGATGTACGTATCTTTGCTGAATCGCTGATTGAATTTAATGCCTATACCCATAATGTCGCACGTCGCCAGGAATTGATGGAGCGCCGCGCCCTGGAAAAAGCCCAGGGTGAGGAAAAGCTGCGCGAAGCTAAAATCCAGGTCAATACCGAGGTTCGCAACCGCACGGATAACCGTGATATGCCCTCGGCAATATTGCTACTGCTGTTACAGCCCTGGTCGGATTACCTCTCGTTTGTGCTGTTGCGTTACGGTGATAATTCCGACAGCTGGAAACGTGCCCTGCAAGTCATTGATGATTTGCTGTGGAGCCTCGAGCCTAAAACCAAACAGCCGGACAAGATCAAACAAATGGAGCTACAGGATGGGCTGCTTGCGTCTCTTGAGCGCGGTTTCGAAACCATTGGTTACGAACAGACTAAAGGCCGCAAGCTATTGGACGCAGTTATTTCCTTGCAGCGTATGGCACTGTTGAGTCGTAAGGCCGAGCCTGCCCCAGCACCGATGCGCACCAAGCTTGAATCCCTGGCGGCGGAAAAAGCCGGGCATAACACCGGGCAAGTGCAGCCAGTATTGCCTGAGGAGGCCAAAATTGTGGAAAGCCTGAAGATGGTGGAGTTTGGCACCTGGTTTGAATTTGATGGCGGCAAGCGCCTGAAGGTTGCCTGGTACAACAAAAAGACCCAGCACTACATGTTGGTAGACCAACAAGGGCGCAAAGTCTCGCTTGCTGCCGGCTTGCAATTGGCGCGCGATATGCTCGCCGGGCGGGCCCGTATTATTGCAGGTAGTACCAAGCCCTTCTTCGAGCGGGCCTTGGAAAATATTTATCACACCCTCAATGAGCGGGCCGATACCCGCAAAACTGGTAATCCATCATGACCCATAACTGTTCGCGTGAGCACGACCGGGAGTTGGAGCGCCATACCATCAGTGGCGATGTGGATGTATACGATAACCTGCGCGACCAATATATCGGTCGCTTGGTCAACATCCATTTGCAGGGATTAATGATCGTGGGCGATGTTGCCCTCGAAGAAGATCGGCTCTATACCCTGGATTTGCATCTGCCCGAACCAGTTAATGGGCAAATGATGATTCAATTGGGGGCTGATTGCCTATGGGCGAGGGATGCTGATTTATCCGGCAAGCACTGGACCGGGTTCTCGATTATCGATGCATCCCCTTTGGCGAGCGAATCCATACGTAGCCTGGTCGAGCGGCTGGGCGAAGCTTACTAGCCTGGCATCTAGAATAAATCCGTAAATACTATGCCCAGGGCGAACACTTCCATATCAGTGTTGTAATCAATCAGGCTATGGCCATAGCCATTAAAGTATTTCAACTGCCCGCGCAAATTAGTACTGAGCGGAAAGCTCCAGCCTAATTCCAGGGCGCCTTTATTATCCGCATCCAAATTATTGCGCAGCATAATGCTGTAGATATCATCGCTCCGTTTATAGGCGCCGTTAAGTTCAAAATTCCCCATATAGTGAGTAATGTCCGGGTTATCGTCACCATCCGGATCACCGGGATATTCCTGCTCCGGCTCGGGCAGGCGATACCAAGGCGCAAGTGCGAAGGCAAAATTGCCCCGTTCAAACACGGTATTGAGCATGAGCCGGTTCCAACTACGCGATAGCTCGCCGCCCTGGCCGTTGGACTGATGGTTGATGATCACTTCGTTGAGGGCATTGCGAAAACCAAAAATCTCCCAGTCATTGGTAAAGCTCAGCATCAGTTCGGGTTGATGATCTGTCTCGCGAAAAGGGGCTGATTCGGTGTCGCTATACATCTGCCAGAGAGAGTGGCTGGTGTAGCCCAAATAAAAATGGCCGTTGTTGGCAAACAGGTCTTCGAGCAGCAGGATCTTGATACTGAGCTGGAAATCTACTTCCGTCTTGCTCAGGTCGCTCAGGGATTGGCTGTTGGCATCTACATAAGGTCCAGTGTTGGGATGCTCGGTAAAGCTCAACGGGAATAGATAATTGCGTTTGTGCGGTGTAAGGACAAACCGATTGGAGCGGTTGAGCTCCTCCAACGTCATACGTTTTTGCAGCACACGAATGGCTTCGGGATTGTTCTCGACTACGGTGGTCTGGGTTAGTCCCTGGTTTTGTTCATTCAGTAACAGGCAGGCTTGCTTGAGTTCCGCAACCGTCATGGATTCGGCAGCCCCAACCACCGAGGCTTGCAAGCATTTGTTCAGCTCCTCCGTGGTCAACTCGACCACGGGTACTGTAGTTTCTGCTAGCGCGAAGAATGGGATATGGATTAATAAACAGGCTAGCCAAAACTGACGCATGAAAGAGGTTCCCGAACGTAAACTGAGCCCATTGTAGGGATTACCCGGGAGTAGGCAAGTTTTCGTTCTGTTAATCGGTTGCGCTCAGGCTAATAAGATTGCACCCAGACTTCAATATCCTGTTCATGCCACTGGGTCAGTAATTGCACACCTTCATCCACGACTTTTAAATAGACATCGATAATATCGGTAGCCAGGCTAAACAGCCGGCTACTGTCAGCATTGATCTGGTGAGGATTCACTACATCGCTTTCGACCATCGAGAGTAAAAACTCCAATTTGATCTCATAGCTTTTCAGTTGGCTGAGCAGGCTTAAATCGCTGTCCAGCAGGCCTTCAAGACGTTTGGTTTGATGGCGCAACTTCTCGTTGTTGACCCGGGTGCACTGGATGACATAGCGCAATTTGCTGGCGAAATCCTTATCGCAGTAACCGAGCGCAGAGGCATAGGTCGCGAGCGCGCGGATACGGCCAATTTGCTCGGCAACCGCAGGCATTAATCGGGTAGAGAAATGCAGCACCTCAAGATATTTAAAGCGGTTGGGATAAAGAGTTTCATTGGCGTGGATAACCTTGGGTTCAACCATCTCCGGCATCGACTGCGAGGTAGGCTGCTCCAGTTGTTTACCTAGCGCCGCCACCATGCTGAGCAATTGCTCGATCAAGTGGCAATGCAATTCATAATTATCAATAACGGCATCTTCTTGCCAGTCGCGGCTAATGGTTAGCCAGGCATTGCTCAGGTTTTCCTGGTCGCGTGGGCTGAGCAGGGTAAGGCTGCGCGAGGAAAACGCTTGTAGCAATTCCAGGCGACGCTCCAGTTGTATTTGCAAGTGCGACAACTCATCGCGAAATTGCTGGTTGCCCCCAAGTGTACCCATGGTCATGCCGCGATGGCGCTGAACTGCTTTGATCATGTGGATCAACTGCTTCGCGAGGGTCAACGCATCCAGCCGCTGGTGATAAAGGTCGCAGAAGTGTGCAAATTGGCTTGCGCCTTTGCCGCGAGATGGTGCAACAGGGACTACTCCCTGTCTATTGATGGTGCTTGCTGCCATTCTTGCTGTACTCCAGGTGCCGAAAAAACCTGACTTTGCTGAGTGCTAGCGCCCTGGTTGGGCTACAGGTTTGGATTAGGCAAACTACAGCAACAGCTATGCCAGCCCATTTTGCTATTGTTAGTCGTAGGCAGTCCATCATCATTAATATATGATTAATGAGATCAAATAGTGAGTTGTACGCCATATGCCATTCATTAATAAAAATGATAACGATGAAGTAACGGGAGTTTTCATGTCCGCTAAAGCTGTAAAAAAAATCCTGATTGCGGGCGGTGGGACAGCAGGTTGGATGACCGCGGCTTACCTGGCGCGTTGGCTGGAAAAAGTGGACATCCAGGTCACCCTGGTCGAATCTGAATTAATCGGCACTGTTGGGGTGGGCGAGGCAACCGTACCCGGTATCCACCAGTTCATCCAGGACCTCGGAATTAAAGAAAGCGAGTTTATCAAGGCAACCAACGCAACATTCAAGCTGGGTATTGAATTCAAAAATTGGTCCGGAATGGACACCGATTTTTTTCATCCTTTTGCAGGTTATGGTGTCCGGATCGAAGACCGGCCTTTTTACAAAACCTGGTGGTCGGCAAAAGCGCAAGGGTATACAGCCGGGTTGGAAAAATTTTGCCTTTGTACGCAATTAGCCAAGGCAGGAAAATTTGCCTTGCCCAGCTTTGATGAACAAAGCCGTTTGGCCTGGTATAACTATGCTTATCATTTTGATGCGTCGCTATTTGCAAAATTTTTGCGCGTTTATGCTGAAACAAAAAATGTTGAACGAATTGAAGGCAAGATTAATCACGTCCAATTAGATTCAAGCACGGGGTTTATCCAATCGGTATCCATGGATTCCGGACAGGTTATTGATGCAGATTTATTCGTCGACTGTACAGGAATGCCTGCACTTTTAATCGGCAAAGCGCTTGGCGTTGGTTATGAAGATTGGAGCAAGTGGCTCATCTGTGACAGCGCGTTGGCAGTGCAAACAAAAAGTGTGGTTGATCCCCAACCATTTACCCGTTCATCTGCCAGGACCGCGGGATGGCAGTGGCATATTCCGTTACAGCATCGTGTGGGCAATGGTTATGTTTATTCCAGCGAATTTATTTCCCATGACCATGCCCGTAAAGAATTGCTTGATAATTTAATCGGCGAGCGAGTGACTGACCCGAAATTGATTCGTTTCACCACCGGGATGCGGAACGATTTCTGGTATAAAAATTGTGTTTCCATCGGTCTATCGAGTGGATTCCTGGAACCGCTGGAATCGACCAGTATTTCATTGATTCAAACCGGCATCGCTAAAATGACCGGCTTCCTGGTGAATTTTGAAATTGATGAAAAACAGGTTGCCGAGGCTAATCGATTAAATCGGCTGGAATACGAACGCATCAGGGATTTCATTATTCTCCATTACAAATTGAATGGTCGATCAGATCCCTTTTGGACCCATGTCAGGGAGATGGGCATACCCGCAACTCTCGAAGAAAAAATAGCGGCCTTTTGCGATGCTGGTGATATCAAAATAGCGGAGCAAGAGTCGTTCAAAGAGGATAGTTGGGTCAGTATGTTTTATGGCTTCGGCCTGAAGCCCAGCTCTCTCGATACTTCTGTAGACCCTGCAAAAATTCAATCCATCATGAATAAAATGAAAAGTGCGATTGAAAAAGGCTGTCAGCTCGCCATTCCCCATGCGGAATTTATCCAAACCATCGGCACATAACTTTACCGCGCCGCCTTCCCCCGGAATGAAGTAGGCATATCACTGGCTGGACAGCAGTGATATCCCGGGTCCACCGAATATTCCCGGCAAAACGCCTCTGGATCCAAGGCTTTTCAGGCTGCGGCAAGTGACGCATCAATCATTTCTGTTTCTTTTGGTATCACCGCGGCAGCCAGTGTTTTGTCATAGGCAATTTTTATTGCACGTATAAAAACATTGGCTTAAGATCGCGCCATATAGTCATATATACCATATAAAAAAGAGTAATCCTCTTAATGACAAGTTCTATTCGTTCCCCACAGTTGCGGTTCATGGCTGAATTGGTGCGCTGCGTAGCAATGGCAGGCGCGCTTTTTATGATGGCCATAATGCCAGCATGGGCTTCTGTACCGGCACATATCTGGTTTGACCGCCCGGCCACTAATTGGGAAACAGACGGCTTGCCTATTGGCAACGGCGCTATGGGCGCAGTGATTACCGGTGGTGTAGTACGCGACCAAGTCCAATTCAATGAAAAAACCCTGTGGACTGGTGGACCGGGTGCTACCGGTTATGACTTTGGATGGCCAGCCCAGCCCCAAACCAATGCTTTGAACCAGGTGCGCGAGACTATTGAGCGCGAGGGTTCCATCAGTCCGGAAGCGGCCGCAACCCTGCTCGGGCGCAAAATAACCGCTTATGGGGATTACCAGACGTTCGGTGATTTAATTCTTGATCTGCCAAAAGATGACAGCGATGTCATTAATTATCGACGCGAATTATCCCTGGACGAAGGGCAGGTCTCGGTGACTTATGAGCAGGGCGGAGTGCGTTACCGCCGTGAATACCTGGCCAGTTATCCGGCCGGGGTGATTGCAATCAAGTTCAGCGCTGACCAGCCGGGAAAAATTTCTGTTGCGGCGAGCTTGCAGGCACCGGATAACCGCACCCTGGTGACCAGGTTTGAAAGTGACCGTTTAATTGCCAGCGGAAAATTGCACGGCAATGGTTTGCAATTTGAAACTCAAGTCAAATTTCTGCATCAAGGTGGCGAACTGGCAATAATCGAGCAGAAAAAAGTTGCCATAAAAAATGCGGATTCAGTAGTAATTTTATTGGCTGCCGGTACCGATTATGCGCAGCGTTATCCTGCTTACCGCGGTGAACATCCCCATGCGCGCTTACAAAAAACAATTAACCGCGCGAGCAAAAAAACATTCACGCAATTGCAACACGAGCATCGACGCGATTATCAGAATCTGTTTGCGCGTGTGAGCCTGGATATCGGTCAGCAAGCGCAGGCTTTACCTACCAACCAATTGCTAGAGGGCTACAAAAAAGGCGATGCGATTTTGGATCGCAGCCTGGAATCGATTTATTTTCAGTTTGGCCGCTATTTATTAATCGCATCATCGCGCGCCGGTTCGCTGCCTGCCAATTTGCAAGGGGTATGGAATAACTCCATTACACCGCCGTGGAACGACGACTATCACGTGAACATTAATTTGCAGATGAATTACTGGTTGGCCGAAACCACAAATCTGCCTGAACTGATGGCTCCCTATTTTGATTTTGTCGATAGTCTTGTTGCTCCGGGAAAAATTGCCGCGCAAAAGGTAGCTGGAGTTAATCAGGGTTGGACGCTGTTCCTGAACACCAATATCTGGGGTTTTACCGGTGTGATTGATTGGCCTACCGCGTTCTGGCAGCCAGAAGCATCAGCCTGGCTCGCGCAACATTATTACGAACATTATTTATTTTCCGGCGATAAAAAATTTCTCCACAAGCGCGCTTACCCATTGATGAAAAGTGCGGCTGAATTTTGGCTCACGTTTTTAATTAAAGACCCGCGCGATGGTACATGGATTGTATCGCCCAGTTTTTCACCGGAGCAGGGCCCCTTTACCCGCGGTGCCGCCATGTCGCAACAAATCGTATTTGATTTGTTGCGCAATACCAGCGAGGCGGCGGCGATTGTGGGCGATAAAAAGTTTGCCCATCAAGTGAATAAAAAATTAGCGCAGCTTGACAAGGGTTTGCGTATTGGTTCATGGGGACAGTTACAAGAATGGAAAGAAGATCTCGATGATCCCAAAAATGAACATCGCCATATTTCCCAGTTATTTGCGTTGCATCCCGGCCATCAAATTGATGCGCATCAGCAGCCGGAATTATTAAACGCCGCACGAACCACATTGAATGCACGTGGCGACGGTGGTACCGGTTGGTCGCAAGCCTGGAAAGTCAATATGTGGGCGCGCCTGCTGGATGGCAATCGCGCGCATAAAGTGTTGGGCGAACAATTGCAGCGCAGTACCTTGAGTAATTTGTGGGATAACCATCCTCCCTTTCAAATTGATGGCAACTTTGGCGCAACCGCTGGCATTGCGGAAATGTTGATCCAAAGTCATAACGGCGAATTGCATTTATTGCCAGCACTGCCAGCCCAATGGCCCTCCGGTTCTGTGAAAGGGCTGCGCGCACGCGGCGGAATTGTTGTCGATCTGGTGTGGCAAAAAAATGAATTAACAAGTGCAGTTATTTATACGCAGCACGCGGGAAAAATTCGCATCAGAACAGCGCGCCCTGGCGCGGACTTTACGCTGGTGGATACAGCGCGGGGCAAAACTCTGGCACTACTGACAGAAAAAAATACAGGGACATTTACAGCGCATGGAAGTGGCACATATCTCTTGTCCAACAGCCGGAGATAGCTTTTGGGGTAGTTCTATAATTCTAACTGGAGAAGATCATGACAGCTAATAATAAACAACTGTTTAAAAAGCAATTCCTGAAAAAACAATTGCCAATGTATATCAAAATGGCATCGAGCCTTTCATTGGTCGTTGGTGCTATGGGGGTGGGTTCGCATGCTTTTGCACAAGCGCCAGAGGCCGACGAGCAGGTTGAAGAAGTAATCGTTAGTGGGCAGCGCGCAAGTATTTTATCGGCGCAGGATGTCAAAAGAAATTCCAATGTCGTTGTAGATTCAATTGTTGCAGAAGACATTGGTAAGTTGCCTGACCGCAGTGTAACTGAAGCGCTGCAACGTGTACCTGGCGTAACTGTTGGCCGTTATACCAACAACGATGCCGAACATCCGGCAGTAGAAGGTAGCGGTGTTGCAGTGCGTGGTCTGACGCAAGTACGCGCCGAATTAAACGGTCGCGATGTATTCTCTGCTGCGACTGGTCGCGGCTTAAGTTTTGAAGATGTTCCGGCAGAATTGATGTACGCCGTTGACACTTACAAAAGCCCATCGGCCGATATGATCGAAGGTGGTCTGGGCGGTACGGTGAATCTACGTACCCGCATGCCGTTTGATTCGGATGGCCAGCAAATCGGTGTGTCTGCAAAAGCAAACTATGGCGATCAGCTGGAAGAAACCAATGGCGAATATTCCGGTTTGTATAGCAATCGCTGGGAAACCGAAGTAGGTGAATTTGGCATTTTGGTTAACGCTTCCACTTCGGATTTGGCCAGCCGTTCTGATCAGGTTTATACCCGCCCTTATTTGCCACGCACAATTAATGGTGAAGATGTATGGGTAACCAAAGGTGTGGATTGGCGTCGCAACGATTACCACAGTACCCGTGAAGGTGGCTACCTCGCATTGCAGTGGGCACCAAATGACGAAACGGAAGTGTATTTCACGACCTTCCAAAGCAAACACGATACTGTCTACGACGAAAACGCATTCTTCCTGGAAGGTGCAAACGGCGATCAGGCACTTGTACCTACTGCCGATAACGATTGGATCTATTCTTCTAACGGTGCTTTAACTTCGGGCACTGCAACTGTTGCAAACCCTGCGCAATGGGGGCTTGATTTTGGTACCAGTACTCGTTGGGCAAACAACACGTCTGAAACAACTGATTACTCCACCGGTGTTAAATGGTCGCCGGACGATCACTGGAAATTTGCGGCTGATTTCCAATAAGTAAAAGCAGAGGCAACCTCTGACGACTACACGCTGGGTTTAAAAGTTATTCCAGTAGAAGCTTTTATGGATGGTATTGGAACCGAAACTCCATCGATGTTAATTGATGAAAGTTACATGTCGAATTATGCCAACTACAGCCTCGGTCAGGAGATGACTCATTTCGTGCGCAGCGAAGCGGACTCCAAAGCGGGGCGTTTTGATGCGGAATATAATTTTGATGACTCAGTATTAAAATCCGTAAAAGCCGGTGTGCGTTACGCTGAAAAAACTGCCGACAATATCGATACCGGCTATGACTGGAATACTCGCTACGCGACCTGGTTTACTCTGCAAGATTGGAGTTCTTACGACAAAAATACGTTGCCTAAAGTTACTGCAGATCAAGCAGCAGATTACCTGACGCTCTATTCATTTGATAATTTCCAACGCGGAGATGTTGCCGTTCCTGCTGCAGGTTATTTATATTCAAGTGCAGCGGTAAAAGATTTTGTTGCAACTACCAATGCAGTTAATGGTGACCCGACAACAACCTGTGCGATCTATCAATCATGGATTTGTGATTCTATTTATCCAGACGCTAACCGCTTGGCCGATCCTGCGTACCGAAATACTCAGGATGAAACCTCATTTGCAATGTACATGATGGCTAATTTTGCCTTTGAAGACCTGGCCATGCCTATCGATGGTAATGTTGGGATTCGTGTTGTGCAGACAGATAATGTGTCGCACGGTTACCTGGTTATTAATGAAGTCTCTATACCTGAAACTGGGGAAGTGGTTCTGCCTGCTTCGGAATCAGATATTGATGCTAACAATAGCTACTCTCACGTATTGCCAAGCTTAAACCTAAGGCTGCAAGCAACAGAGGATTTGTTTGTCCGTTTTGCGGCATCAAAAGCTGTCTGGGCACCTAAGTTTTCCGACTTGCAGGCGCGCATGACGGTATCAGGTGAAGTGACTAATGACGGTGTATTGCAGTTTAATCTCAATCAGGATACCAATCCCTACCTAGAGCCTATGACAGCCAATCAGTTTGATATTTCTGCTGAATGGTATTTTGATGAAAGCGGCGGTATGGCGCATTTAGCTCTGTTTAAAAAAGATGTGTCTGACTTCTTCAGGAAGGGAACAACACCGTTCACTATTCCGGCTGGTGATGGACAAAGTATCAGCGGTACTGCCACCTGGTTGGACAATATGGGAACGGGTGAAATCAATGGTGTTGAAATTGGAGCAAGTAAATTCTTCGATTCATTGCCCGCGCCGTTTGATGGTTTAGGTATTCAAGCAAACTATACTTATATCGATAGCAAAATGGATGTGCCGCCAGCGGCAGCTCCGGTTGATACCGACAGATCTAGCTATACTGATGAGCTGCCTATGGAGCAGTTATCGGAAAACTCGTTCAACATCATTGGTATGTATGAAAAGAATAACTTCTCTGCACGTTTGGCTTATTCATGGAGAAGTGAGTACCTGGTAGCGGTTGGTTCAAACGGATTTAATCCAGACTTTATCGGTGAGCCTGCTGGTAAAGCGGCCATCCCCGTTTACAACGATGATTATGGTCAACTGGATGCATCGATTAGCTATACCTTCCTGGATAATTATACGGTTACTGCGGAGGCAACCAATCTGCTGCAGGAGAAAACTATTGGTATTATGGATCAAATCGAATCTGGCGATAATGTTGCGTATTCCTATGCACAGGATGCTCGCTTTGCAATTGGTATACGCGCCAAGTTTTAATTAAACGGGTGTTAAACCTTGCTCCGAAAGGAGCAAGGTTTTTTCATTTTTAAAAATCGGAAATTTTTGTTGCTGTTTTTGTAAACAAGAGTAAAAAGCCGGAAGGCGAAAAACCTTTTTGTGCAAAAATAACTTGTGTTCGATGAATAAAACTTCAGCTTTTTCAATAGTAAAAACTGCTCAGTATTGAGGTCCTATGGTTATTGGCTACCGCATCAATTCCTTCGTGCAACCTATGCTCGCACTATGCTTGTTAATGGTTACTGTGCCTGCATTGGCTGCGTCTCTCCCCGAATTAGTAAATAAAAATGGCCGTCATGCGCTGCTGGTTGATGGTGCACCTTTTTTAATGCTCGGCGCGCAAACTAATAATTCCAGCAATTATCCTGCTGCATTAAAAGACGT
>JAJQJO010000071.1 GCA_021323495.1 Cellvibrio sp.
TGGATATCACTGACAAGCAGTTTGGCGAGTCGATGGATAGCTTGAAAAATAATTTACTCAACAAGAAAAAGAACCATGTGTTCCGCCAGTTGTTTGGACATGCCCAGCGCCTAAGCTACAAACACCAGTGGCCCGATGAAGAGATCCTGGCGGCAGCAGCAGGTGTTACCAAAGCGGATGTGATTACTTATCATCGCGCGGTAAAAGCTGACCCTTTGCTGCGCATATTCGCAGTGGGAAATTACACTGAAGCGCAAGTTCGTGAGATGGCATTACAAGCCGCTGCTCTACTGCCAGGCAAGCGCTTGCCACAGGCGCGCGCTATCAATGAATACGTCACTCCTGCAGCGGGCAAACCAACCACGCTGCAAGGCGATGTGGAATTGGCCGATAGTGCAGTGCTCCAGGCTTGGTTCGGTAGTAAAAAATCGGACGATGAGCAAGCGCAGCTTGCAGTATTAAACGCGCTGTTCAGCAATGCGTTTTTTATGCAATTGCGCACCCATGAACAACTGGGCTACGTGGTGACCAGCTTTAATTATCCAATTGATGATATCCCCGGTTTTATTATGTTGGTGCAAAGTTCCAATACGGATTTGCCCGGTATCAAGGCACGCATGGATAAATTCCGCAAAGATTATCTCGCCGCTCTTCAGGCAACCGACGCCGCTGAAATTGAACAGGCCAAGCAGGCGATCATCGCCAATGAACTGCAAAAGCCAACTGATTTTTATGCGGAAGCTGATCGTTATTCAAACGAATTCTGGAATGCAAAATACACGTTCGATGCACGCGACCGTTATTTGGCTGCGTTGCAAAAAGTTACCAAGGCGGATCTGGTAAAAATTTACCAACAGCTTTTACTGAGCGAAAAGAGCGGTAAAGCGTTGCTGCAATTGCGCGGCACCAACTTTAAAACCAAACCTTTTGCACCGGTTAAATAGTGCTTCGTTATGCGGATATCGTCCCTGCATATATTTGCAGGGATGATTGGATTAGAATAAATCTTTTATTAATGACAGTGAGTGAAGCATGAGTGATAAAAGCGATGATGATCTGTTCTGGGGTTTGGTAGAAACATTTATCGAACGAGCCAATGATGCCTGCGAAGATGCAGATCCAGGTATCGTCAGTGCTGCGTTAATGAATGCAGCCGCGCGCTTTAATGCGTTTGTGGTCGCCCAGAGTTCGCTCGATAAAAATGAATTCGCTGAAGATGTAGAAGGCACGACTAATTATTTGAGCGGACGCTATCGCGATTTCCTCAAAGAACATATGGAAGATTATCGCGAAAATTACACTACCTTGATTGGTAATCGGGAAGTGCCAGAAGAGTAGATAAGTATTTTTCGCCTACACCACAAGTGACATTCGAGCGACCATGGGTCGCTTTTTTTTAACTATCAATCAACAACTGATAAGCGCGCCAATTATTATCGTCCCCGCAACATAGATGATGCGCGTGACAGGTAAACGACGTCGGCGACCCCCGCTTGATATGAACTTTTGCGCCGCTTAAAATTCAAATGAGAATTAATGTCATTTGTATTGATAGTTATTCTCATTTGAGGGTATGATTGGCTCCTCGTTGGACGGCTTCAGGAGCCTCGTTATGACAAAACTTGCACATATTGGCTTGGTGTTTGGTACCGATACTGGCAACACCGAAGAAGTCGGTGGAAAGATCGCCAAAGCATTGCGCGCCTATGGTTATACGGTGGACATGATGAATGTCACCGAGGTGACTTCAGTGACATTGCAGCAATACAAATTTTTAATTATGGGAATTCCCACCTGGGATTTCGGTGGTATCCAGGAAGACTGGGAAGATTTTGAGGCAGATTTGCAACTTGCAGATTTATCGGAAGCTGTTGTTGCGCTCTATGGCTTGGGCGACCAACGGGGTTACGGCGATTATTTTGTCGATGCTATGGGCTGGTTATACGAACGGGTTTTAGCAACCGGTGCAGAAGTGGTCGGGCACTGGCCAACCCAAAGCTACAATGTTGCTGCATCACTGGCATTTAATGAAAATAAAACGGAATTTTGTGGCTTGGCAATTGATGAAGACCAGCAATTCGAATTGACTGATAGCCGCGTACAAGCCTGGGTCAAGCAAATCGTGGCTGAATACCAACGCTGCGCTTTGGCATCTTGAGGCGGTAAATATGGATGCTAATGAAACGGATTCAACCATCGATGCGGCTGTAAAAACAAAGCAGCAACAATTTTTAGCAAGAACCATCCATCGCTGGCAGTTTTTGTTGACGGGAGCGCGTGCCGAGCTGCATGCACAGGATTGGTCTGCGGCGATCGATATTTATCAGGATGCCCATGCGCTCGCTGAATTTTTAGTCCACATCGCCGATTGCAAAAATTGTGCGATAAAAAACTATGTGCGCACACTGATCGAATACGGCTATATCCTGTGTAAAAGCGGCCGGCCTGGTATGCTCAGCCCCTTAATTGAACTCGCTCACCAAACGCTTTTATGTTACGCGACCCCTCGTCTGGCGGAGCAATTGTTAAAACCGGTACTGAGTTTGGTGGAAGCAAATAATTGGCAACGCGATTTATGGATCAATCAATTATTCGCGGGCGATGCAGTACAGCAGGGGACAGTGCATTAAAAACGGCCTGGATTACTCATATTTTTTTGTGCCAGTTGTGCTACAAGCGCAGTGCAGGGATAGCAGTAAAAAAATGTTTGTTATCTCAAACGCCAACCCCTGCTAGAATTAATCTCATAACGACACCCTTAATGGGAGCGTGTTATGAGAGTTCGAGCAACTAAAGTTTTATTGGTTATATCCTTGCTCTTTTACATACTGCCTTTGCGCATGGCACAGGCAGATGTCCCGTTGATAGTCAAATATCTGGGCAACAACACCACCTCCATCAGTGAAGATTATTACCTCGCTATTATTGATGCTGCACTGAAAATTACTGAATCGACCCACGGCCCATATCAGCTTGTGTTTACGCGCGAACAGCTCAGTTCCGAGCGCAAGCATGATTTATTGGTGGCGGGCGAAAGGGTGAATGTCGATCGGCTAGTGGGCTTTCCCAATCAAAAAGGTCCCCGTGAAGGTTTGATTCGTATCGGCCTGCCTGTGCTGAACGGTTTTATGGGTTACCGCATTTTATTAATCAGGAAAGAAGACCAGGCGCGCTTTAGCGATATCAAAACACTTGAAGATTTGCATAAGTTGCCTATGGGTTTTGGTAAAGGTTGGGAGGGACATGTCTATAAACACAATGGCTTTACCGTCACTGAGCCGCTCAACATCACGCTGTTGTTAAAAATGCTTGCGGGCAAACGTTACTTTTTTGTGCCGCTCAGTGTGGTAGAAATTGATGATCGCTATGAAATCGATGATAAACGAGTTGATAACCTTGTCCCTGAGCAAACCTTACTGATTTACATGCCCTTGCCAGTTTATTTTTATGTCAGCCCCGGGCAGCCCGTATTGGCTGCCCGTTTAACCCTGGGGCTGGAATATCTGCAGGAAAATGGACAATTGGATAACATTTTTAAAGATCATTTCGGTGATCGATTAAAACGTTTGCATTTGTCCGAGCGCACTTTGATTGAACTATCCAATCCGGATGATGATGGTTCGCTGGGAATAGTGAATCATGAATTATTAAGGCGCTTCTGAATTATTAAGGGCTTCTGTAAGGGGCTCTGTGAAAGACACGTTCATTAGCCAGCGATTTATCGGTCATACGCATAGATTGTGTAATTTTGCATATTGCAACAGCATTATGGTTTTGCCGTCCACTATTTCACCCGCTTCAATCATGGCGTAAGCGTCGTTAAAATTGAGTTCCAGCACCTGGATATTTTCCTGTTCATGTTCCAATCCACCGCCCTCGGACACTTTCATTGCATCGCTGTATTCGGCAATAAAAAAATACAAAATTTCGGTTACCGAACCTGGTGACATATAGGCCTGGAATATTTTTTTTACTTTTTCGATTTGGTATCCCGTCTCTTCTTGCGCTTCTTTTCTGATGCAATCTTCAGCATTGTTTGTATCCAGCAACCCTGCACAGGTTTCAATTAACATGCCATCCCGATTACCATTTACATAAGTGGGCAAGCGAAACTGGCGGGTCAATATTACTGTCCCCTTCTCCAGGTTATAAAGCAGTATGGTTGAACCATTACCCCGGTCATAAGCCTCACGTTCCTGTCGCTCCCAATTGCCATTTGGCTTTTGATACTCAAAAGAATATTTATTCAGGGTGTACCAGTTATCTGAAAGCAATGTTTTGCTGAGGTTTCTAATTTTTTCATTCATAACAATTACCTTTTTCATTCGTTGTGAGAGGGGCGGCAAGCGCCATTATGCCATTTGTCATCGAGCTGTTTAGTTTTGTTAATTCACCTTTCTTTATCCCGGTGTCGGTGGGATTATCTGTCGGCTTGACGGTCTGATAAGTCAAAATATAAGGATGCCTGTCTATGTCCAATCATTTTTATCACTTGCTTGCCACCTGGTTGCCGCTGAAAGACGAGGCCAATTGGGTATTGGGCGCGGTGATTGATACGCGCGGCTCTGTCTATCGCAAAACCGGTGCATTGATGTTGCTGAGCGACGCGGGGCATCAGTTAGGGTTATTAAGCGGCGGCTGTATAGAATCAGATTTGTTGTTGCAAGCGCGCAAGGTCGTTGCATTGGGCAAATCACGCACCCTGGTTTACGACGCCGCTGATGACAGTAATATCGCGTGGCGCCTTGGTATAGGTTGCGGCGGTGCAGCGGAAATTTTGTTGCATCCCTGTAATGCACAAAATAATTTTCTTCAATTGCCCGCTGTGTTGTCCTGTTTGCAACGGCAACAGGCGTGCCATTTTGAATTGCAGATTGAGCATGCACGCGCAAATTTTGCACCTTGTGTACGGGCGTTTTCCCAACGCCAACATGGCAGTTTACAGCCTGGTTCTATTACGTCAGGTTCGATGCAGTCCGCAAGTAGCGATGGTAAACAAGTCCTCGCCACCCTGATTAATCCGCTGCCACATTTATTAATTCTCGGCAGCGGTGTGGATGTAATTCCCCTGTGTCAATTGGCGCTCGTACTGGGTTGGCGCGTGACCCTGGCCGATCAGCGTTTAAATGCAGGCAAACGTACAAACTTTCCGGCCGGCATAACCGCGCTCACCCTGTCTGCTGCGGAATTGGAAAACGAGTTATTGCAACAAATCGATGGTGTCATTATCGCCCATCACAATATGCGTTTGGATGCAGCCGCAGTGGCAGAATTGCAAACGCGGGAATTAACCAATCCTTATATCGGCCTGCTTGGTCCGGCCAAACGCAAAGCAGAGGTGCTGGCCACGGCGGGATTAAATGAAATGCAGCTGCGCTATGCCGTGACCGGACCTATGGGGCTGGCACTGGGTGGCGATTTACCGGAAAGCATTGCGCTCTCGGCATTGGCAGAATGTCACGCGCATATTTTTGGCAGTAGCGCGGTGCCCCTAAGTGAAATGGTAATGCAACCATTCGCTGCAACCAGAACAGACGGGTTAAATTTTTCTGTGAGCCTGGGAGAACAATGATGAACGAAAAAATAATAATCGATTGCCTTATCCTGGCGGCGGGCAGCGCAAGCCGTTTTGGTTGCTGTAAACAATTGGCGGATTGGCACGGGCGGCCTTTGTTGGCTGCCTGTATTGCCACGGCGCGCACGCTTGCGCCAGCGCATCTCTATGTGGTGGGTGGGGCGTTTTACCCACAGTTATTGCAGGCGCTACCGGAGTTGGATGCAAAGCCAAAACGGCGTACAGCAAAAGCAATTGAGTTACTGGAATACCGTGCGTGGGATTTGGGTGTGGGAAATTCGCTCGCATTTGGTGTGAAGCAATTACAGAACAGTAATCCAGTATTGGTATTGTTGGCTGATCAACCACTCATCAGCGCGCAGGATTTGCGTAATCTATATCGCGCCTGGCGTAAGCAACCAGAAAAAATTGCCTGTGCCAGTTTTTCCAATACCTTGGGTGTGCCCGCTATTTTTCCTGCGAAATTTAAAGCCCGGTTATATGAATGCCGGGGCGATCGCGGGGCAAAAAACATACTGCTGCAAAACGCCAATAATGTTGTGCCTGTGGCTATGCCCTCAGCCGAATTTGATATCGATACTCCCGCCGATCTTACTACCTATCTAAAAAAAGCTATATAAAACATTTTAAAAGTAACCGTTTGTTAGTTGATTGAATTTTGCAAAGGAGCTCTACATGATTTCGCTTACGATTAATGGCAAAACCCACGAACTGGACATAGATCCGGATACGCCTTTGCTCTGGGCATTGCGCGATGAATTAAATATGACAGGAACCAAACTGGGATGCGGCATGGCACTTTGCGGCGCATGTACCGTGCATATGAATGGCAATCCCACTCGTGCCTGTAGTTTGCCAATTTCTGCGGCGGCGGGAGCGAAAATTGAAACAATTGACGGCATTAACTCACCGGCATTCCAGGCAGTACAACAAGCATGGCGTGAACTGGATGTAGTGCAATGTGGTTATTGCCAATCGGGACAAATCATGTCGGCCACCGCGCTATTGCAAACCAATAAAAAACCAACCGATGCAGAAATCGATGTGGCGATGAGTGGCAACCTCTGCCGCTGCGCTACCTATCAGCGAATTCGCGGTGCGATTCATCAAGCTGCCGATAATTTGGGAGGGAAGGCCAAATGAATTTCCTCAAGCGACAAATCGTTCAGGCGGAACAAAATTCCGGTAGTGCCAATTTAACCCGTCGTACATTTTTGCAGGCAATAAGTGCAAGTGGTGGATTGTTAATCGGTAGCGGCTTGATGGTCGGCAGTGCACCTATTAATGCAGCCGATAAAACATCGGTAGAAAACAGCGCACCTATCTTCAACGCATTTTTAAAAATCACGCCCGATAACAAAGTCACCATGGTGATTAAACATCTGGATATGGGGCAGGGCGTGAGCACCGGGTTAACGTCGATCGTGGCTGAGGAATTGGATGCGAGCTGGGAGCAAATGGCTTGGGAATTTGCACCGGCTGATGCCAGCCGCTACAACAATTTATTTTGGGGGCCGACCCAGGGTACTGGTGGCTCATCGTCTATCGCCAATTCATGGATGCAATTGCGCCAGTCGGGTGCGGCCGCACGCGCAATGTTGGTTGCAGCGGCGGCGGACGAATGGAAAGTGCCGGTCGAAGAAATTAAAGTAAGCAAAGGTATTATTTCGCACGGCGACCGCAGTAGCGGTTTTGGTGCACTGGTAGCAAAGGCATCGCTCTTGCCTGTGCCACAAAATCCAAAATTAAAAGATCCGCAAGATTTCCAGCTAATTGGCAAAAACATTCCGCGCAAAGACAGCAATGATAAAACCAACGGCCAAGCTATTTATACGCAGGATATCCTACTGCCCGGCATGCTGACAGCGCTGGTAGCCTATCCACCGCAGATATTTGGCAAAGTTAAAAAATTCGATGCAACCAAGGCCAAAGCGTCGCCGGGTGTGGTGGCGGTGGTGGAGTTTCCGCGCGGTATTGCAGTAGTGGCTGAAAACTTTTGGGCAGCAAAAAAAGCGCGCGTGCTATTACAAGTGGAATGGGATTTGTCGGCCTGTGAAACCCGCAGTAGCAATGAATTGTTTAATGCTTGCCATGAGCTCGCAAGTAAACCGGGCAATATTGTCAAAGCAGAAGGTGATGCAGCGGCAACGCTCGCTAACGCGGAGCAAGTGATTCAGGCAAAGTTTGAATTGCCCTATATCGCACATGCCGCGATTGAGCCACTGAATTGTGTCGTTAAGGTAGAAAAGAATAATTGCGAACTTTGGTTTGGCTGCCAGATGCCGACGGTTGACCAGCAGCAAGTCGCTGCTGCCACCGGTGTTAAACCCGAATCAGTAAAAATCAACACGCTCTATGCCGGCGGTAGTTTCGGCCGTCGCGCTTGCCCAAGTGATTATGTGGTAGATGCTGCAAATATTGCCAAACAAGTACCAGGGCGTGCAGTAAAGATGGTGTGGACCCGCGAAGACGAAATACTTAATGGGCGCTATCGCCCGATGGCTGTTCATCACATCCGCGCAGCGGTATCGCCCGAGGGGAAAATAATCGCGTGGCAGCATCACGCCGTGGCGCAAGCTATTTTACGCGGTACTCCTTTTGAAGGAATGATCCAGGGGCCGGTAGATGGCACGGTCGCGGAAGGTATTGATGATATGCATTACGCCGTTCCCAATTTGCTGGTGCAAGCCAGCGAAATTCCGATAAAAGTGTCCACGCTTTGGTGGCGATCTGTCGGGCATTCGGGCAATGCGTTTGTGGTGGAAACCTTCATTGATCAACTCGCCCAGGCGGCAAAAAAAGATCCGGTAATCTTTCGTCGCGAGCTGCTTGCTAAGGAAGCGCGTGCATTGGGCGTGTTAAACCTTGCCGCTGAAAAAAGTGGTTGGGGAAAGCCCTTACCCAAAGGGGTAACGCGCGGTGTCGCCGTACATAAATCGTTTGGTACCTGGGTGGCGCAGGTGGCAGAAGTACGGGTCAACCCTGATAAGACTTTCAAAGTTGAACGAGTGGTCTGCGCGGTGGATTGTGGTGTTGCGGTCAATCCCGACGTAATCCGCGCGCAAATGGAAGGTGGTATTGGTATGGGGCTGAGTGCAGCGCTGGGCGAAGCCATCACACTCAACAAAGGTGTTGTGGAGCAAACCAATTATCACAACTACCCGCTTCTGCGTATTGCGGCTATGCCCCGTGTCGAAGTACATATAGTTCCCTCCGCCGAAGTGCCATCCGGCGTTGGCGAGCCAGGCTTGCCTCCGATTGCCGGTGCTGTGGCCAATGCATTGTTTGCGGCGACGGGAAAGCCGTTAACGAAATTACCCATAGGCGATAAAGTGTAAATTTGGGGCGATAGCAATAAAAACGCCGCTGTGTTCCAGCGGCGTTTTTTTATTGAAACCTTAAAAATTACCAAAGCTTGTTTGTCTTTACATAATCAATCAATAACCCGGCGAGCAATTGGCTATCCTTCACCGAAGGATGCCAGTGGCAGCCTTGGTAATCCAGCCCTTTAAAAATAATTGAGTCTATCTTTCTCAAGCCATCGGCCTTTAATGCTGCGACAACTTTGTTGATTTGTGTCGCCAGCTCACCCTCCATCTGGTCTGATGCCATCAGGATAAATTGTGCTTTGGGATGTTGCTGGTGTAGGCCTTTTACAAATCCAACATAATTGGCGACATAATCATTTTGCAATTCTGCGCGGGTTTTCCAGCGCTCATTGCTATTCAATGGGGTAGAAAAATCGTTGGTGCCCAATCCAATCACTATTATTTGTGGCTGCCATTTACCGCTGTATTTTTCATTAGGTGTGGATAGTGTATAAGGATAAAGTTTGAGCAAACTTTTATCCGGTGAGGTGCCATTGTAATTGCGCACTATGCCAAAACCGGATGAAGCATTGATTTGATAATCCGCATTAAAATGTTTGGCAACAAGCGGGCCAAAGGATAATTGTGAATTGGTGGTTGCATACACTTCTTCGGTAGTGCACTCCCTGCTGGAAGAGGTATTACCATAACCAACGGTAAATGAGTCGCCGATAAATTCTATGCGACGCTTTCTTTTGGGCAAGTCTGCCGGTTTGTCATCGCTGTAGAAGCCGTGAAAGCGGCCGGTGCTGGATTGGGTTTCGGTAATTTTTTCCAGGCGCACACTGTGCGTGCCGGTCGTTAAACCGGGTACTGCATAATCC
The DNA here is from genome assembly GCA_021323495.1 of Cellvibrio sp. Taxonomy (GTDB): domain Bacteria; phylum Pseudomonadota; class Gammaproteobacteria; order Pseudomonadales; family Cellvibrionaceae; genus Cellvibrio. The sequence goes on from JAJQJO010000071.1 coordinate 9,768, forward strand.
TGCTTGCCAGGTTTGTTAATGATAATCGGTGCTCCACCATCTATTATCAGTTGGAAAATATTCTGGTCGTCTTCAAATTTCAGGGTGAGTGAATCACCTTTAAACGCAGTTTCAAAATACACCGAGGGCCAGGAATATTCGTAGGAATGTTCACCAACCGAATTGGTACTGGTTGACGTACGGCCACCAACCTGAACGGACAGTTGTTGTAGCTCGGCGGCGAGCGTGAGTTGGCTTAGTGTTATGGCTGCCAGTAGCAGGCCTGATGTGGTCAGGTTCATACAATCCTCATGAATTTTTATTGGAATGGGGCTTTGCTGACAAAAGTGTAATCCAGCAATGCCATTTCTTCTGCCTGAAATGAAAAACGCCGCAGATGCGGCGTTTTTTACCAGACAAAAATTTACTTCATCTCACCAATAACTTTTTGCAGGCCTTTGAGTGATGCCTCAACACTCTGCATGGGGCTCATGCCTTTTGGATAAGACTCTTGTTCTACCACTAACCAGAGCGTACCGCCGTAGGTTTTGTTGGCGGTAATCAATGCTTTCCAGTCGGTTGTATCCTGGCCGATGATCGGGTGCTCAGTGTTGCCTTCGGCGGGAGCCGATGCCTTGTAGTGGGTAGTGATGGTGCGGCCCGGGTAGGCTTTGATAAAGGCAATCGGATCTTTGCCCGCTACTTCGGTCCAACCCACGTCTTGCTGCAATATTACGTCGCTTTTGGTATTGATGCCGATCACATCCCATGGGGTTTTGCCCATTTCACCGAGCATTTCCACCGTGTGGTTGTGATAGCCGGTGTGCATGCCGTGGGCTGCCAGTTTCTTTTGGATCGAATCCAATTCTGCTGCAACTTCTTTGGCGCCTTCTGCCGTCGCTGCACGTTTATCCATTGGGATAATTAAATATTTGCAATCGATGGCTTTGTAGAATGCCACGGTTGCATCAAAATTGTCGGGCGATAATTTATCGAAATGTACGTGTGCGCCGGATGCCTTCAAACCGGTTTTGTCCAGAAAGGCTTTTAAACCTTTAGGGTCTTTTTCGTAAGCGCCAAAGTTACCGGCAAATTCCACACCGTCAAAACCCATGGCTTTAAGTTGTTTTAACGTGCCTTCAAAATCTTTGGCGACATCATCTTTGATTGACCAGAGTTGCACGCTCAATTGTGGTGACGTAGGGGCAACGTCTACAGCAAATGCCGATAAGCTGACGCTGGCGATGGCGGCCATAGTCAACGCTTTTATGGTTCTTGATAGAGTCATAGTGAGGATCCTTTTATGGGTCGTTGTTTGTGCTGGCTGTTAGTAGAGTCTTGTGGTTATATTAAATTTTTCCGAGCTTTAATTGTTGCACCGCATAATCAGCGGCGCGCGCAGTGAGCGCCATAAACGTCAGCGATGGATTTTGTGAAGCGCAAGATGCCATGGACGCACCATCAGTGACAAATAAGTTTGGCACATCGTGCGCTTGATTCCAGCCATTGAGCACCGAGGTTTTTGGATCTTTACCCATTCGCGCTGTGCCCATTTCATGGATGGCGAGGCCAGGGTGCCATTCTTTTTTTGCATCGATTCTTTTCTCGATATCCTTCACGCCAATAGCGTCCAGAATTTCGGCGCAGGTGTCAGCGATATCTTCAAACATTTTCCAATCGTTTGCTGATAAGTCGCACTCAATATGCAATTGTGGTATGCCCCACTTGTCTTTTAACGTTGGATGCAATGACACCTGGTTTTCATAGCGCGGCAACATCTCGCCGGAGCCTCCCAAACTGAATCGCCAACTGCCTGCGCTGCGAATAGCCGCTTTGTAATCCGCGCCAAACCCATCGCGCTCGGTAAAAGAATTCCATGGATCGCGCATGGCACCGCCAGTCAACTGATAACCGCGCAGGAAATTGGGATTCTTTTCGCTGTAATTGGTAAAGCGCGGCATTACCAAACCGGTTGGACGACGGCCGGAATAATATTCATCTTCAAAACCTTCTACCCGGCCTGAGGCGCCCGCACCGTAAAGGTGGTCCATCAAATAATGGCCAAGTGCGCCGGATGAATTGGCAATACCAGTAGGAAAACT
>JAJQJO010000408.1 GCA_021323495.1 Cellvibrio sp.
GCAGATGGCACCTATGCCACCGCAATGCAAGCAGGGCCTGACGTGCTGACTGTCGCAGCAAAAGTCGTAGAGATCGCACCTCTTGGCAGTAAAGATGATATGAAAGGACGCCCCACGAATATGGAAGTGTTCAGCGAGGGTATGGGGACAATGACACTGGAAATTTCGCTTTACGATTCTGTTTCAGGCAAGCCGCAAGCGATCATTACCGATCAGCGTGATTTGGGGCGGTTGTGGGAGGAAAATAATCGCGCATCCAATAGTGTTCATGTGCGTGTAGCATTTGACCATTGGTTGCGTACATTACGCAAGGAATTGGATAAAGCATCGGGACGTTAAATAGAAGGACTGAGTTCTTCCTACCCTTTTTGTCGTGTCCAGTGCATGGCTTATGCTAAGTAATCTGAGATTAATGCTTAAAAAATCCTACGAGCAATAAAAAAAGGGCGCTAATTGAGCGCCCTTTTTTTGGTGATGCTTTCAGGTACTACTCAGGACGCATATGCGGGAACAACAATACATCGCGAATTGATGGAGCATTGGCAAACAACATGATCAAGCGGTCGATACCGATACCTTCACCTGCGGTTGGTGGCAGACCGTATTCCAACGCGCGTACAAAGTCGGCGTCGTAATGCATGGCTTCATCATCGCCGGCATCTTTTTCGCGGACTTGCTGCATGAAACGTTCGGCTTGGTCTTCTGCATCATTTAACTCTGAAAAACCATTTGCAAGTTCACGGCCGCCGATAAAGAATTCAAAACGATCAGTTACCGCTGGATTGTGATCGCTACGACGTGCAAGCGGTGATATTTCAATCGGGTATTCAGTAATGAATGTTGGCTGGTCCAATTTATGTTCAACGGTTTCTTCAAAAATTTCCGTTTGAATTTTTCCGAGCGCAGTATCTGGTTTAATTTTGAGCCCCAGGTTTTCTGCCGCTTTGGTAGCACCCTCAATGCTGCTTAATTGTTCTGCCGTAATTTGTGGATTGTAGTGTAATACGGAATCAAACATAGATAGGCGAGTAAATGGTTTGCCAAAATCGTATTCGCTATCCTGATATTTCAATACCGTTGTGCCCATGACTTCCTGACACATTTTACGCAATAAGTCTTCGGTCAGATTCATCAAATCTTTGTAGTCAGCGTAAGCTTGGTAGAATTCCATCATAGTGAATTCTGGATTGTGGCGAGTTGAAACGCCTTCGTTGCGGAAATTGCGGTTGATTTCAAATACGCGTTCAAAACCACCAACAACCAAACGCTTCAAATACAATTCCGGCGCAATACGCAGGAACATTTCCATATCCAATGCATTGTGATGCGTAATAAACGGTTTAGCCGACGCACCTCCAGGAATTACATGCAACATGGGCGTTTCCACTTCCATAAAACCGCAGCCGATCATGTAATTGCGGATGAAGCTAATACATTGTGAACGTAGACGGAAAGTGTCGCGCACTTCCGGATTTACAATCAGATCCACGTAGCGTTGGCGATAACGAATTTCCTGATCGCTCAAACCGTGGTATTTATCCGGCAGCGGACGCAGGGATTTGGTAAGCAATTGATACTCCTCCAAATTTACGTACAGATCACCTTTACCGGATTTATGCAATGCGCCTTTTACACCGACGATATCGCCGATATCCCACAGGCCCCATTTATCTTTAATCACTTCTTGCGCCGCTTTATCGGCATATAACTGGATAGAGCCTTCGCCATCCTGCACAACCATGAAAGGGCCACGCTTTGCCATAATACGTCCAGCAACGCTAACCACATGGTTCAGCACTTCCAATTCTTCTTTGGTTTTTTCGCCAAACTGTGCTTGCAGATCAATGCTCTTGTTGCCGCGACGGAAATCATTGGGGAAGGCGTTACCTTTTTCACGAATCGCGGCCAACTTCTGGCGACGTTCAGCGATTAGTTTATTTTCATCCTGTGCATCTGGCTGTGCGGAAGTGTTTTCGTTACTCATAGTCGTCACTGTTTTGTAGGGGCGCTGCTTGCCGCGCCCTGTTGTTAAACATTAGGGCGCAGCAAGCGGTGCCCCTACATTGATAAATTTTTGTGCGCAGCAAGCGGCTGCCTCTATACTTACAAACCGGCTTTCAAGCTCTCAACAATAAATTGGTCGAGGTCGCCATCCAGTACTGCCTGGGTATTCGATGTCTGCACACCGGTACGCAAGTCTTTGATGCGTGAATCGTCCAATACATAGGAGCGAATCTGGCTGCCCCAACCGATGTCGGATTTGTTATCTTCCATCGCCTGTTTTTCAGCATTGCGCTTCTGCATTTCCTGCTCGTACATTTTTGCACGCAACATTTTGTAGGCTTTATCGCGGTTGGCGTGCTGCGAACGCTCATTCTGGCACTGCACTACAATATTGGTCGGAATGTGTGTAATGCGCACTGCTGAATCAGTTTTGTTAATGTGCTGGCCACCAGCGCCACTGGCACGGTAGGTATCGATACGCAAATCAGCAGGATTGATCTCAATCTCAATGTTGTCATCGATTTCAGGAGATACAAACACCGAACAAAAAGAGGTATGACGGCGATTGCCCGAATCAAACGGCGACTTACGTACTAAACGATGCACACCAGTTTCTGTCCGTAACCAGCCAAAGGCGTATTCGCCTTCAAAATAAATGGTTGCACTTTTGATACCGGCAACGTCACCGGCGGATACTTCTTCGAGCGTCACTTTAAAACCTTTGGCTTCCCCCCAACGCAAATACATACGCAAGACGATTTCAGCCCAATCCTGTGCTTCTGTACCGCCGGAACCGGACTGGATATCCAGATAGGCATTGTTTGCATCGGTGTCTCCGGAAAACATGCGACGGAATTCCAGCACGCCTAATTGTTTATCAAGGCGCTCAAGTTCTGCCTGTACGTCGGCCACCATGGAGTCATCGTTTTCTTCCACGGCCATATCGAGCAACTCACGTGAATCACGTACGCCGTTATCCAGATCGTCGATAGTTTTGACTACCATTTCCAAAGCTGAGCGTTCGCGTCCCAATGCCTGTGCCCGCTCAGGTTTGTCCCAAACGCTTGGTTCACCTAAATCGAGTTCAACTTCTGCAAGACGCTCTTTTTTAAGATCGTAGTCAAAGATACCCCCTTAGCACATTGGTGCGTTCGGTCAGGTCTTTGAGGGCAAGTAATAAGGGGTTAATTTCCATGATGATGCACAAAT
>JAJQJO010000409.1 GCA_021323495.1 Cellvibrio sp.
TAGTTACTGCGATTCCCTTTGGTATTTACGACCTGGTGGAAGCCATGGACAACGTGGAGAGCGCCGCTGTCGCTGGCGACAGCTTTCCCACCACCCGTGTACTCACCGCCGACGGTGTGATCAGTTTGATCGGCTGCTGCATGGGCAACCCGTTTATCAACGCTGTCTACATTGGTCATCCCGGCTGGAAGTCGATGGGCGGTCGCATCGGCTACTCCGCCGTCACCGGCATTACCATGCTGGTGCTCTGTTGGCTGGGCATTATTGCGGTCTTTTCATCGGCCATCCCGCTGGTCGCCATCTCGCCGATCCTGCTCTACATCGGCATGCTGATTGGCTCGCAAGCCTTTCAGGAAACGCCCAAATCCCACGCGCCAGCGATCATCGTCGCGCTGATTCCGCACCTCGCCGCCTGGGGCAAATTGCAAATAGACACCGTGTTGGGTGCAGCGGGCACCAATGCTGCCGCCGTTGGTCTGGACAAGCTCGCGCAGAATGGTGTGTTGTACGAAGGGCTATCGGTACTTGGTGGCGGAGCGATTTTGGGCGGATTAATGCTCGGCGCGATTACCGTGTTTATTATCGACCGCAACTTTATCAAAGCCGGATACTTTTCTATCGCCGCCTCACTCATGACCTTTTTCGGCTTTATGCATGGCGAAGCTATAGGGATTGGCGAATCGCCGACAGTCGCAGCGGCGTATCTGGCGGTCGCTTGCGTGCTCTTTGCCTGCGCCAAATTCAGCCTGGTCGATTACAAGGTTCCCGAACCGCTTGAACACGGATCGACTGTTTAAGGTTTACAAAAGCCCTGAGGATTTCTGGAGTTTTTATGGCAATGCACTTGAGCAGTACCCCCCTGTTTATTAAAAGCACTCCGTATGGATGGCCTTATGACGGCGATTTTCGGCCAGCGAATACCGCGCTGATCATTATCGATATGCAGACGGATTTTTGCGGCAAAGGCGGTTATGTGGACAGCATGGGCTATGACATTAACCTCACCCGCGCGCCTATCATCCCGCTGCAAAAATTGTTGCCGGTAATGCGTACGCAGGGCTTTCACATCATCCATACCCGCGAGGGGCATCGACCTGACCTCGCCGATTTACCGGCCAACAAGCGCTGGCGTTCACGGCAAATAGGCGCGGGTATTGGCGACGCAGGCCCCTGTGGAAAAATCTTGATTCGCGGTGAACCGGGCTGGGACATTATCCCCGAGCTGGCGCCTATTGCTGGTGAAGTGATTATCGACAAACCCGGCAAAGGTTCTTTCTACGCAACGGATTTGGAATTGGTGCTGCACACCAAAGGCATCCGCAATGTAATCCTCACTGGCATCACTACCGATGTGTGCGTGCACACCACCATGCGCGAGGCGAATGATCGCGGCTTTGAATGTGTGTTGCTCGCCGACTGCTGCGCGGCAACTGATCCTGCCAATCACGCAGCCGCGCTGGCGATGATCCATATGCAAGGCGGCGTATTCGGCGCTGTCGCCACCTCCGCCGATTTACTCGCCGTGTTGCAACGCTAGGAGAACAGCATGGAAGAACACGCAGAAAAAAAATTGGTGTGGAAAAATTTGTTATCGATGGATCTCGACGACCCCAGCCTCAACTGGCAGGGCTTTCGCGACGGAGTAGACACACTGCCCCTCCACGGAGACCCAACGCAAGGATGCTCCTGCGCCCTACTCCGCTACCAACCCGGCGCACACATCCCGCGTCACTTACATGTAGGCATGGAATTTTTATTAATCCTGCGCGGCAGCCAACGCGACGGACGCGGCCACTACCACGCCGGTACTTTTTTAATTAATCCCGCCACGAGCAGCCATGAAATTTTTAGTGAGGAAGGTTGCGTGGTGTTGGCGGTGTGGGAAAAGCCGGTGCGATTTATTGATAAATAAAACCCGCTGAGAAACCAAAACCTGTGGGGAGCAAGGGGAATTTGCCTTGACGTGCGGTAACGAACTGAGCCGGTTACGGTAATTTGTAACGCTGGGCGACCAAATCCCTCGTTCACAGGCAGGTTCAACATGATGGTCTACATGGCTATTTTGGTCTTGGGCTTGGTTATTATTTACGCCTTTTTCTCCAATAAAATAGTGGCCGGGAACAGCGGAAAATTATCCGGTGCCGAATTGAATCACGTGCAGGATTTATTTTTTCGCACGGTATTTGTGCTATTAGGTTACGTGGCCAAGCGCGATGGCCCGGTAAATACCAAAGAAGTAAAACGCACAGAAATCTTTATGGAAAAAATGGAGCTAAGCGCCCAGCGCAAGCGTGAAGCTATCAATCTGTTTAAATCCGGTGCTGATCCTGAATTCAATGCAAAGCAAACCCTCGAAAGCTTCAAATCCCTCGCCAAAAAAAGCCCGAATCTTGCGCAGATATTGCTAATTTACCTCATTAACCTCGCCAAGGTAGATGGTGCCCTGGTTAATAAGGAGGTGGAAGCTGTAGAGGAAGTGGCGTTCGGCCTTGGTTATTCCAATATCATGTTCAAACATTTATTGCGGATGATTTCGTCGCAAAATAAATTTACTGAAAATGTGAAAAAAGAAAGCAAAGCTAACAGTGCACCAAGGGGCGAAAAAAATGCTGGTGCCGCCGATAAAACTGGCAATACCCACACCACGGGTAATAAAAAAATGAATCTGGATGAGGATGAAAGCTGCGAAGAAAAAACAAAGGAATTACAAAGTGGCGAGGCCAATTTAAACTCCGCCTATGAGGTTCTGGAAGTGCCGCCCAATGCCAGCAATGCAGAAGTTAAAAAGGCTTACCGCAACCTGGTTAGCCAATTCCATCCCGACAAGCTAATGGGACAAGGCTTGCCACCTTATATGGTGCAGGCAACGACTGAATGCTTCAAAACCATTCAGGCCGCTTATGAGTATATTCAAAAGGCGCGCGGCTAAGTTATTCGATGCAATGAATAAATACTTGTACCGCGTTTGGCAGCAGCCAGATACCAAAACGGTATCCAATCCACTATCGATTATTTTTACACTTCCGCACCATTTCCTCGTTAACAGTGCGCTTAAGCACTTGTATTGGCACGTAAAATATTAATCCGCACAATTTTTGCTTCTATTTCCCGCCCGTGCGCAGCTGACACTATGATCGTGATTCAATTCGCACAAGGAGCTCATCCAGACTTTTTTATTGCTTGTCACTTTTAAGGAGCGAACAG
>JAJQJO010000410.1 GCA_021323495.1 Cellvibrio sp.
CAAAACGCTTGGTCATGCCTGCAAGATTATCCTGCCTGATATTACACTCGGCGTTATCAACAATGACATCAGGTAACAACACCGCAAAAGGCTCGTCGCCGACGACAGATTTGGCACAAAGAATGGCATGCCCCAAACCTTTAGCCTCTGCTTGCCGTACGGAGATAACGGTAAGTCCGGGGGGCGTTATAGATCGCACGTCTGCAAGCAGAGAACGCTTCAGTCTTGATTCCAACTGCGCTTCCAATTCAAAACTCGTATCAAAGTGGTTTTCAATAGCATTTTTACTGGCGTGAGTTACTAATACGATTTCCTTGATTCCTGCCGCTGCCGCTTCTTCAATTACATATTGAATTAATGGTTTATCAACAACCGGTAACATTTCTTTGGGTATAGCCTTGGTCGCAGGTAACATACGTGTCCCAAGTCCCGCCACAGGAATCACTGCTTTTTTAACTTGCATAGTTGGTACCCTTTGTAGATTTTTATTTTAACTGTTAAGTAAATTCAAAACTTCAGTTGTTTTTTGCTTGACTAACGATTGATCATTTCGACTTTCCACATTCAAACGAACAACCGGTTCAGTATTAGACATACGTAAATTAAATCGCCAATTATCAAATTCAAGGCTAATCCCATCAGTTTTGTCGATAAGATTCGCGCCCGAAACATAGTGATTAAATACCTTTTCAATCGCAGATTTTGGATCCTCTACGTGACTATTTATTTCACCTGGAGAGGGAAACTTTGCAATTCTGTCTTCCAACATACTCGACAACGTTTGTCCTTTGCGGCTGAGCAGCTCACATACCAATAACCACGGGATCATACCGCTATCGCAATAAAAAAAGTCGCGGAAATAATGATGCGCACTCATTTCGCCACCGTAAACTGCGTCTTCTTCACGCATGCGCTCTTTGATAAAGGCGTGGCCGGTTTTGGATTGTATTGCCCGCCCACCATTTTTTTGGGCTATATCCAGCGTATTCCATGTCAAGCGCGGATCATGAATTATCTTCGCGCCAGGATTCTTTAGTAAAAACGCTTCGGCCAATAGGCCAACAATATAATATCCTTCGGTAAATGCTCCGGTTTCATCAAACAGGAAACAGCGATCAAAATCCCCATCCCATGCAATACCCATATCTGCTTTGTGTGCAATAACCGCAGCAGTGGTAGAGGCGCGATTCTCTACCAATAGCGGATTGGGAATTCCATTAGGAAAGGTGCCATCAGGTTCATGGTTTATTTTAATAAATTCAAACGGGAGATGTGCCTCTAACGCATCGATAACGTGCCCAGCGGCACCATTACCGGCGTTGACTACCAAGCGCAACGGTTTTAACTGCGCTACATCAACATAAGACAATAAATGCTGGACGTAAGCATCCAGGATACTAAGTTCACGGATGCCACCGCGTGCAGCAAAATTTACCGGAGCAAAATTATTATCTTCGGCAAGACGTCTGATGTCATTTAGCCCGGTATCACCACTAATTGGTTTAGAGTTTGCCCGCACCAACTTCATACCGTTGTAGTCGATTGGATTATGGCTTGCAGTGATTTCAATTCCGCCATCGGTTTTCAGGTAACTGGTAGCGAAATAACTCGTCAGCCGTACATCACCACCCACAACAACACTTTTAGGCTGCAGAAATTGGGCATAAGCACGGCCAATACGGTACACAATATCTTCATTGAGTTCTTCGCCCAACTTTCCGCGAATGTCGTAGGCTTTAAAACAAGTTAAGCTCATATTCTAATCTCATCTTGAATGGAGGATATCTTTTAGCCCGCTGCTGTCATTTTTAAGAAATATTGGTACGGGGCGAATCATTTGTACAAAATTAATTGAAAATTCTTACCATTTGTTGACGCAAAATCAGCACGTCGAATACATCAATGAATTGCCGCTAGCATCCTGGCAAACACTTCATCAATTGCCATCGTTGTACTATCAATAATTACTGCGTCTTTTGCCGGCTTTAGCGGGGAGATGGTGCGATTGGAGTCTCGCTCGTCGCGCTCGCGGATATCACGGACCAACTCAGCCATATCAACAGATTCACCTTTTGCGCATAACTGTTTGTAACGGCGCTCGGCACGTGCCTCTGCACTTGCAGTTAAAAACAATTTTGTTTGCGCATTTGGAAATACTGTAGTTCCCATATCCCGCCCGTCAGCAACTAACCCTGGTTCGGCTGCAAATGCACGCTGACGCTCAAGTAAAGCATTCCGGACTCCCGGATATGCGGCAACCTGCGAGGCTCCCATACTGACCGCCTCTTGACGAATCGCCTCGGTCACCTCCATTCCATTAAGCAAAATCTGCGCCGATTTGTTATTTTCAAGACTAAAGATCACATCGAGTCCTGCTGCAACCTGACTTACCGCCGATTCGTCGCCTAAATCAATCCCTTGCTTCATCGCCGCCAGTGCAACCAAACGATAAAGCGCACCACTATCCAGCAGATGATATCCCAAGTGCCGGGCCAACATCTGACTAAGGGTTCCTTTACCGGAACCACTTGGGCCATCAATAGTAATAACAACTGGAGTAGAAACATTCATAGTGATGACAAATTCCTTAAGTGCCGGTGAGATTGCTAGCGCAGGGTTTGAATAATGGATTTACAGATATCGGCAGGATTAGTTGATTGGGTGATTGGCCTACCAATTACCAGGTAGCTACTACCTGCTGCTATTGCAGCTGCCGGCGTCAGGGTACGTCGTTGATCATCAGCGGGAGAGGTATCAAGACGAATACCTGGGGTTACAAGACAAAAATTATCACCGAATTGGCTATGCATTAATGCTGCTTCCTGAGCCGAGCAAACTATGCCATCAAGGCCACAGTTATGGGTCAAACGAGCCAACCGCATCACCTGTTCCGCTGGGCTCCGCTCGATTCCGATCCCGGAAAGATCGCCTGCATCCATACTGGTAAGCACAGTAACCGCAATCAATAAAGGACGCTTGCCAGCCTGCTGCTCTAAAATTTCGCGTGCAGCCAACATCATGCGCTCTCCGCCAGATGCATGCACATTGACCATCCATACACCTAATTCGGCAGCTGCTCTGACAGCTTTGCTGGTGGTATTAGGAATATCGTGAAATTTAAGATCGAGAAATATCTCAAACCCTAGCGCCATTAATTGTTCGATTACTTTTGGACCACATGCAGTAAAGAGCTCTTTACCTACTTTAAGCCTGCAATCCAATGGGGATAATCGTTTTGCCATAGCAAGGCATTGATCTATATTGTCGAAATCCATTGCAACAATAATTCGCGGATCGGAGCTGGACATTTCTTGACCTCACAAAAAAAGAGCCCGAGTCACAGGACCCGGGCTCCTATTAAAACAAAAATTACCGCAAAATTCATTCGTTAACGCCAATGCTGGCGTTAACGAGTGCTAAATACGGATATTTTCGCGATTAGTTGTGAGGATTGCTTCACCAATACCTTTGACCTCAAGTAACTGGTCCACAGTTTTGAAGTTACCATTTTCCTTACGCCAGGCAATTATGGCTTCGGCCTTCTTTTCACCAACCCCTTTTAGCCTGGTTAATTCCTGGATATCGGCAGTATTGATATTAATCGCTTCCTGTGGCGCAGTAACTTCTGCTTTTGCGGCAGACTCTTTTGCGGTAGGAAGTTCAGCTGCAAATGCCAGTGATGTTGTACCAAAAAATAAAATAATAAAAGATGCCAAAAAAAGAAAAAATCTCATGCAATTACTCCTTGAAGATTTGAGGGATTACACGCAACTTTCCACTGCGTGTCTGCACAGAATATTGTGTGGGCATATCCCTAAATAGCAGTCATTTGCTATATCTCTTGTGCGATATCTCTTACAGAACACAGGCAAAAAAAAGCCCCAGTTCTCAACCAGGGCTTTCTAAATCACTCTGACGACATTATTTGAATAAATTATTTAAGTCTGTCACATTCCAATGGGGAAAATGTTTGCGAATCAATGCGTTCAATTCCAATTCAAACTCACTGTAATTAGTTGCATTGGCCACTTTGGTTTCCAGTTGTTCAATAACCATACCCGCCCCGACGGTAATATTCGTTAACCGATCAATCACAATAAACGCGCCAGTTGCACGATTATTTTTGTAGCGATCAGCCACTACCGGCTGGGTTAATAAAACATCAACAACAGCAATATCATTCAATTGCAGCTGATTAACGATTGAATGCTGTTGTGTGTTCACATCAATCCGATAACCAATTGACTCAATGGAACCGCTTACAACTTTACTTGCAAATTTGAATAAAAACTCTGATTTGGCCTGTGCCGTTTTTTCGGCCATCCAAACAATATGTGCCTTGAGGTGATTTGACTGCGGCACATCATCTTTTGCCAGTACCAACATATCGCCACGACTGACATCAACTTCCGTGGCAAGGGTGAGTGTTACGGCTTGACCAGTAAAAGCTTCCTGCAAGTCACCATCGTACGTCACGATAGATTTTACATGACTGGTTTTGCCCGAGGGCAGCACGCGCACCTCATCCCCGACTTTAACCACGCCAGAAGCAATATTTCCGCAAAAACCGCGAAAATCAAGATTAGGACGATTTACATACTGCACGGGAAAACGGAAATCTGAATAATTTTTATCGCCTGCGATGGGCACAGTTTCAAATATTTCCATCAGGGTTTGCCCCTGATACCAAGGTGCTCGTTCAGAACGATTAACAACGTTATCGC
>JAJQJO010000411.1 GCA_021323495.1 Cellvibrio sp.
TTATAGGTAACCAGAAATCGCGAGTCGTCTATGCGCGACGTGCGATCCAATTGTATGCCGAGCGCAAAGCCGGCGACCAGTAGGCGGATTTAAAATTCACATCTGCGCGTTATAAGCAAAAACTTACCCAGCACCAAAAATTTAATTATTAGGTTATTTGATAATAATAAATATCGTTTTTATAGGTTATACGCTTGAGATTGACTATAAATCAACCTAAACTGCACGGCATCAATTATGTGAACTGGTTCGCACTTATGCTCAAGCAAGTTTCTGCCATATTGGCCCTGGTTATAGCTACCCAAGCCAGCGCGCTCAGTATCGATTTAGGTTCGGCAACCGGGTATAACCTCTTTATTAAAGAGAATTTCTCCCAGCCAGGTGCAGATTCGCAAGGCAAGATCGCCATCGGTGGTAACGCCAATATCGGCCAATACGATGTAGGCGTAAATTACGAACCAGGCACTTGGCGCGATGGCAAACAATTCTGGACCCAACCAGGCAAATATTCCGATGTATTGGTCGTAGGCGGCAACCTGACCACTACCCAATGGGCTTGGGGCAATATCAAAGGCAACCTGGTACTGGGTGGTGAACTCACCGCCGGTTCCAGCAAAAATGCAGTTTTAGGCAAAACCACCAAAGCAAAACCGATTGATTTCACGGCAGCGTTTGATCAATTCAGTGAACTCTCGCAAGAATTGGCAGGGCAAGCGAACACTGGCGGGTTGGACTTTAAATACAACAACTGGCTGTTATTGAATGGCGCCAGCAACAAGGACATCTATGTTGCCAACATTACCGGCCAAATGCTCGCAAACGCCACCGACTTGACTGCAACCGGCCTCGACCGGAACGATACCTTGATCATTAATGTAAGCGGTAAAAATATTAATTTTGATTCGCTCAACTATGGGGCCCGTGAGAATTTTGGTGCGCTGAACATGTCGGCCAGCAATATCCTGTACAACTTCTTTGAAGCGGAAAACATCATTTTTAGCGGTGGGATCAAAGGCAATATCCTCGCTCCAAAAGCCAACTTTACCTTCCTGCAAGGCGACTTGAGTGGCCAGGTGATTGCCAAATCCTGGACCGGCGGCTGGGGCGCACAGGCGAATTTATGGGATGGCTTTTTTGTACCGCCCGAAGTAATCGAGCCTCCCAAACCATCGATACCACCTGTGGTCACCGTGCCCGAACCCTCCTCCGGAATGCTGATATTCTGCGGTTTATTGGCCCTGGGGTTGATCCGATACAAACGTAGCTAAACTAATTTGAATCAAAAAGCCGCTACCAGCGATGCAGGTAGCGGCTTTTTTTATTGCCCGTATTCGCTACACTGTCGCGGTTATTTCACCGCTTGCGCGCCAAGCCAAACACATTAGGGACACATATGAAATACGACAATATTTTACAAACCATTGGCAATACCCCCCACGTCCGCATCAATAACCTATTCCGCAGCGATATCGAAGTCTGGATGAAGGTCGAGCGCTTCAATCCCGGCAGCAGCATCAAGGACCGTATCGCCCTGGCAATGGTTGAAGACGCCGAAGCCAAAGGCTTGATTAATCAGGACACGGTGATCATCGAACCGACCTCCGGTAATACCGGCATCGGCCTCGCGCTCGTCTGCGCAGTAAAAGGTTATCGCCTGATCCTCACCATGCCCGAGTCCATGTCGGTAGAGCGCCGCAAAAACATGAAAGCACTGGGCGCGGAACTGGTGCTAACTCCCAAAGAACTCGGCATGGGTGGTTGCATCGCCAAAGCCAACGAATTACTTGCCGAAAATCCCAATAGCTGGATGCCGCAACAATTTAACAACCCTGCCAACGTCGACATTCACCGCAACACTACCGCACAGGAAATCCTTGCTGATTTTCCCGAAGGTGCTGATTATTTAATTACCGGTGTTGGTACCGGCGGTCATATCACCGGCTGCAGCGAAGTATTAAAAGAAAAATTTCCACACTTAAAAACCTTTGCCGTAGAGCCGGAAAAATCCCCCGTAATTAGCGGCGGCCAAAAAGGCCTGCATCGCATCCAGGGTGTCGGCGCCGGTTTTATCCCTCAGGTGTTAAATAAAGAAACACTGGACGGCACCATCCTCGTCAGCGAAGAAGCCGCTTTTGATATGGCGCGTCAGTGTGCATTAAAAGAAGGGATTTTTGTTGGCATCTCCTCCGGCGCTACCCTTGCCGCCCTTGCACAAAAACAAGCAGAGATGAAACCCGGCAGCCGCGTCATTATTTTTAGTTACGACAGCGGCGAGCGCTATTTATCGATTGAGGATTTGTTTTAAAAAATATTCCAGAAAATATTACGCTTAGCAGGGCGTTATTATCGCGCCCTGACTTTATTCCCTCCCCATACATTCTTTTTTTACGCCCCATTTTTCATCAGCAACGCCAAAACAAGCCCTCTTTTAGGGCGCATCAAAAATGTCACATCGCATGTGATAAAGTCCAATTATAAATTTTCTACAGCCCCAACAAGGAAACAGCAATGAGTAATGTGCATTTTATCGGTGGTGAAAAAGGTGGGGTCGGTAAATCCATGACCTCGCGTTTGTTGGCGCAGTATTTGATCGATGCGGGAACACCATTTATTGGTTTGGACTCTGATCAATCCCACGGAACTTTTTCGCGTTTTTACCGCGAGTTTGCATCGCCGCTTATTATCGATGATTACGACAGCCTCGATCAATTGATCATTCTTGCGCAGGAAAATCCCGCTAGCGATTTGATTGTTGATTTAGCAGCACAAACCTCTACCCGCCTCGGTAGATGGGTTGATGAAAGTGATGCGCTGGCACTGTTTCAGGAACTGGGTAGCCAAGTGTATTTATGGCATGTAATGGACGACGGTGCAGACTCGGTGAATTTACTGAATGGTTTACTGAATCGTTACCCGCAGGACTTTATCAAGATTGTGGTGGTGAATAATCTGGGACGCGGTGAGTGCTTTGAACATTTTGAGCAATCAACTACTTATCAGAAAGCCAAAGAGCGCGATGCAATTTTTATTACGCTGGGAAAATTGCAACCGCAATTGGCAGCACGCATCGACTTTAGCAATACCAGTTTTTGGGCAGCAGCCAATAATATCGAGGTGATGAATATTATTGAGCGCTCACGGGTGCGGGTGTGGCTGAAAAATAACTATGCGCAGTTTGATAAGTTGGAAGAGGA
>JAJQJO010000412.1 GCA_021323495.1 Cellvibrio sp.
CGCCGCTCGGCACAAACTGCATTGCAATATGTGATCGAAGCAATGGTGCGCTGGATTGCACCCATTTTAAGTTTCACTGCCGATGAAATCTGGAAAGAAATTGCTGGCGAGCGTGCGGCCAATGTATTCATTGCTGAGTGGTATGAATTGCCTGCAATGCCAGCCGACTCGTTTGCTGACAGTTATTGGGAATTGATCGCACAAGTGAAGGATGCAGTTAATAAGGTGCTGGAAGCCAAGCGCACTGCCGGGGAAGTGGGTGGCTCATTAGGGGCGGAAGTGATTCTGTATTGCGATGAAAAATTGCAAACTGAATTGCACAAGCTCGCTAACGAACTGCGCTTTGTATTGATTACTTCGACAGCAGAAATTCGCTCATTCGGTGAGGCGCAAAATGCAGAAACAACAGATGTTCCCGGTTTGCAAGTGGCAGTGAAAAAATCCGGACACGCAAAGTGCGAACGCTGCTGGCATCACCGCGCAGACGTGGGAGCAAACGCGGCGCACTCCTCCATTTGTTTGCGCTGCGTGGAAATTGTGGATGGTGTAGGTGAGACTCGCCAGTTTGCCTGATTGTAGGAGGTACTGCTTGTCGCACCCTTACGGAATAAATAATCATAGTGAAATCTGAGTAATGGCCGAGAAAATTTATCAAAAAGCCTGGTTCTGGTACATCACAGCACTGATCGTGCTGGTATTGGACCAGGCCAGTAAACACGCTATCGAAGCAGCATTTGAATTTGGTGAGACCAAGGTATTTACCTCCTTTTTTAATTTCACCCTGGCGTACAATCCCGGTGCTGCGTTTAGTTTTCTCGCGGATGCGGGTGGGTGGCAGCGCTGGTTCTTTGCCATTATTGCTATAGCTGCAAGCGTGCTATTGAGTGTCTGGATTGCGCGCACTGCACAACAAAAACCGCGTGAAGCTTTTGCACTGGCTTTTATCCTGGGCGGCGCATTGGGGAACCTGTACGATCGTATTGCCCTTGGCCATGTGGTGGATTTTATAGTGGTGCATTACCAGGATAATTTTTGGCCTGCATTCAATATCGCTGATTCAGCGATTACGCTGGGTGCGGCAGTTTTGATTATCGATATGTTATTTAACAAAGAGAAAAAAGCCGATGCGTGAATTAGCAATTGGTCCCGGTACCAAAATTACCCTGCACTTTGCAGTGCAGTTGGATAATGGCGATATGGTTGACTCCAATTTCGAGCGCGATCCGGCGACCTTTACCGTGGGCGATGGCAATTTGCTGCCAGGTTTTGAAAAAGCACTGTTTGGTATGCTGGAGGGTGAACATAAAACCCTGGTGATTAAACCGGAAGATGGTTTTGGCCAGCGCAACCCGAACAATATCCAGGAAATTGCGCGCAGCCAATTCAGTCCGGACCTTGAACTTAGCGAAGGTTTGATGTTGTCCTTTGCTGATGCACAAAAAACCGAATTGCCCGGCGTGGTGCAGCGTTTTGACGAAGAGGTGGTGGTGGTAGATTTTAATCACCCGCTCGCTGGGCGCGATATTCTATTTGAAGTGGCTATCCTCAAAATCGAACCCGTTCAGGTGCACTGATCATGACGCAAATCAAACTCGCCAATCCCCGTGGTTTTTGTGCTGGTGTTGATCGCGCAATTGACATAGTCAATCGTGCCCTCGATGTTTTTGGTGCACCGATTTATGTGCGGCACGAAGTCGTACACAACAAGTTTGTGGTGGACTCATTGCGCGCACGCGGTGCGATTTTTGTCGACGAAGTTGAACAGGTCCCCGATGATGTGATTTTGATTTTCAGTGCACACGGTGTATCGCAAGCGGTGCGCAAAGAAGCGGAAGAACGTGGCTTGCAAATTTTTGATGCAACCTGTCCGCTGGTGACAAAGGTTCATATAGAAGTGACGCGCTACAGCCGTGAAGGGCGCGAGTGTATTTTGATTGGCCACGAAGGGCATCCCGAAGTTGAAGGCACCATGGGACAATACAACACCGGTAATGGCGGTGTTATTTATCTGGTGGAAGACGAAGCCGATGTCGATGCGTTGGTCGTGAATGATCCAGAAAATCTTGCATACGTCACCCAAACGACTTTATCAATGGATGACACAGCGAAAGTTATCGAAGCCCTGCGCAATAAATTTCCCAAAATTCAGGGGCCACGCCGCGATGATATTTGCTACGCGACCACTAATCGTCAGGATGCAGTGCGTCAACTTGCGCTAGAGTGTGATTTGGTATTGGTAGTCGGCTCCCCCAACTCATCCAACTCAAACCGCTTGCGAGAACTTGCCGAACGCTGCGGAACAGAGGCCTATTTAATTGATGGTCCAGATGATATCAATCCCGAGTGGATAAAAAATCGCACCAGCATTGGTATTACTGCTGGTGCTTCCGCGCCTGAGGTATTGGTGAAACAAGTCATTGATAAACTCAAAGCCTGCGGCGCCGAAGCGCCGGTTGAGATGGACGGTACACCCGAGAATATTAGTTTTTCGTTACCGAAGGCGTTGCGGGTTTAATCGCGTGTATCTGCACAATCTTTAGTGGTTAACTTTGCTACGCGAGTTCTGCCCCCGGGTGACAAAACAAGCGAGTAACCAGTACCTTCACGTTCCGGGCAAATTTTAATTGTTCCGGCGAGGAAGGCCCCTGTCTTTGCTTTTCCTGGTACTTTCCCTTCGCCTGTCCCAATAAAAGAAACGTATGCATCCATTGGTGCTCTCGCTGTTATTGACACGCTTTTCAGTTCTCTCCCCTCAAGTACAATGGTTTCTCCATTATCAAGTAGGCCATCGCTGTCATTATCAATAAATAATACCCATCCTTTTTGCCATTTTTTATCAGTAGCCAACAGCATGGTGCGAGTGTTTTGAAATACAGCGATTGAGCGGCTGGTTTCTATTGCATTCAATAGTGCCAGTGTCGCGACTTCGGTTTGCGATTGACGGATTTGTTTATTAAAGCCGGGAATTGCTACGGCAAGCGCAATGCTGATGATGGCTAGTGTGATAAGCAGCTCATAAAGTGTAAATCCTTTTGATTTCATTAGAAATCCCTCCATGGTATGTGACTAAAAAGTTAGAAATGTTTGGTTGATTCTTGTGTCATGGTCGCCCGCTCGTGCACTCATGGTGACCGGATGTCGCTCTCCAGGACAGGCTCCAATAAAGCCTGTGTTAGGCTGAGCCAATAT
>JAJQJO010000072.1 GCA_021323495.1 Cellvibrio sp.
GCCGTCTTGCGCGTAGGTTTGCAGCGCTATGCCTTTTTTCGGGTAGACATCCGGCGGTAAGGTCGCCGATGTTGCGTCTGTGATAAATAACACGACATTCAGCCCGGCGTTAGTAGCCGGTGCCAGATGTTCCTGTGCGGGAGCATTGGATGGCTCCAGAGTAAAACTCCCGGAAAATATAATTTGGCCGTTACCAAAATCTTCTTCCCATTTGCCGCTGGTGGCAGTTTCAAAAGTGTATTTCGTCGTATAGGGCGTGCTGTTGACGGAAACATCAATCGATTTTTCTATTGCGGTATTAAACCCGGTGCGCTGGTATTTGTAGGTGCCGTAAAACGTTTGTGGGGCATCAGGGGCTTGCCCCTGCTGGGTACTTGTTGCCAGTGCGGTAAACGTGCCGTCGCGTTTAAAACGTTTGACCACCGCGCCTTTAAAGGGAAATCCGTTGGGGTAGCCGGTTACTGCCTTTTCAATCCGCAGGACAACATCTACACCAATGAGAGTGGCTGGCGCTGTTGCTGAAACACAATTCTTTTTATTTTTATCAGGATGTTCTGAATGGTGATGTTCTGACGCATTAATACTGGTGCAGCCAATGATCAGCAAGGAGCCGAGCATTATTTTCAGTCTATGCAATAAGGTCATGGAATATTCCTTCTATTGGTAACAGAAAAATCAAATGGCAACTTCGACATGAAGTGGCCAGCGGACTGTTACGCAATAGTCGGCGGAAATTGTGTATTTCCATCCAAAATGACAGGGCGTGCCCCTGCAAAAAGTTTAATTCTTTGGCGAGGCAGCGAGCCTTTTTAACGCTTTATCCATTTCATCCAGCAGCGCGATATAAAGCGCATCAGCGCTCGCCACGTAACCTTCGGGGCTCAGGTGCACCAGATCAGGCCGCATCAATGCCGGCTTTTGTTTGAGCCAGGTTTGCGCACCGCAATTGCCACCCATCATTGCGCTCCAGTCCCAATAAAGCGTGCCCTCCTGCCGGGCGATACGCCGCTGGCTGTTTTGCACCTTGATCAAGCTCGGCGGCAACGGCAGGCGGCAGCCGCCATTGATATGCGGCGGGCGGGATTTGGCAGAGCTGGGTGCGCCCACTAACAAAATGGCCGCTTCCGGCGCAGCACCGCGCAGCGAGCGAATCGCCTGGCGCAATTCAGCCTCGTAGGTTTCCGGCACCAGATCTTTTCCGAAGGCTTCATTGGTGCCATAGGCGAGAATAATCAGCTGTGGATTGCGCCATTGCAGTTGGCTGCGCAAGCTGGATGAATCCCAGCGGTTGATCACATTGGCGACCGAGCCGTTATTGCCCAATGCATCCAGGGTGATGCCGGGTGCGATGCGATCCAGGATTACACCGCCCAGTTTTCCGCCCGAGGGCGCGAGCAGTTTCAAGCCGTTCACTCTTTCGGCCCCCAGTTCCTCTGTGCTCAATTTCCACGCGGCTTTGGCATCGCCTTGCCCCGGTAATTTGTAGACTTTGCCGCTGGGCAGCGCGAGGCTCCAGAGTGTTGGGCCGGAGTTTTGCCAGATGCTCAAGCGCCACTTGCCTGATGCTGGCGCTTCCTTCACTTTAATTTCGAGGATCGAATTCCCTGCCGAGGTATTGATAAAGCCTCCGACTGGAAACACACCTGAATGTTTATGCTGTTTGGCATCGCTGAGTTTCCAGCTGCCGCTGCTGCGCAGTAACACTTGGGCAGAGCGCTGGTTGGTGATGTAACCCGGTGTCAGCCAGCCGATACCAGCGTTGCCGAACTGATTTTGCAAACGCTGGCGCAACTGGCCACTGAAGTAATCGCCAGCGGTATGAGAGTCGCCCAACTGGATAATCCGGATCGGCTCCTGGCGTTTTTTATCCTCCAGATCGCGCAGGCTTTGCCAGAGTGCCGGGGCCTTGCGATCACCGTAATCCAGCAACGGGGTGATTTTGTCGGCCGCCACTGCGGGGAGCACCTTGGCTAATAGGAGCAGCCCAAGGCCGAGAGTCGCATACTTCATCGTTGGGTAATCTTGTTGTTGGGCGTGCTGGCGATATCGGCGGGGGCCGCACCTGCACTAAATTGGGTGAGCGCCAGGTTTGCCAGCAGGCGATGTCCCTGGGTAGTGAAGTGCACACCGTCATCGGTGCGCACCATAACACTGCCGCGGTCAGGCAGTTCGAGAAATTTGGTAAAGCTGGTGCCATCGCTGGTAAGGGCGGGGTCGGTGGCGACAAAACGGGCAAAGAGCGGCATCTTGCCCGCCTCTTCGGCGTAGATGGCATTGAGTGTGGGCGCTTTGCCGATCAGGTCTTCGCGCCCCAGCGGCGGTACACCCAGCCAGACAAGGCGCGCGCGATGGGTGGCGGCAGTATTGATGATGCGCGCCACCCGCTCGCGGTAAATGGTCTTCCATTGCTCGGATCCAAAGCGGGTGTAGTGCCCGTGGATGGTCATATCCCAAGGGTCGTTCGCGCCGAGAAACACGATCACCACGGAGTAGTTTTCCAATTCAAACGCATCTTCCACCGTCGCTGGCCAATCGAAAAATGCCGGGTAAGTCAGGCCGGTGCTGTGCTTGCTCAAGTCCATGGATTCCACGTGGTATTTACGCTTGAGGCTGGTAATCAAATGCGGCGCCAAGCCCTGCATCAATGAATCACCTACCAACAAGATGCGGTCATCCGCGCTTAGCGGGATCGGCCCTTGGGCTGCAGCTATGGCTTCGGGTGTTGGCTCGGGCAATGGCCCAAGCGCCTCTTGCTGATTACCGGTTACGTCTGTCGCTGTGGTGATGGGTGTAGCGGCATCAATTGCGCCGATGGTTTGCCCATGCATCTCTTCTGCCGGAGCCTCAGTCATCGCAGCGGTGGGTGTGGCGTAAGCAATTGGTTTGGTTTGCGCGACAGGTTTGGTGTCCGGGCAGGCCTCTGCGATTAGCTCCGCTATGGGGCAAGCCGGTGCCATTACCACTGGCAACTCCGGCTTGGGCAGCGCTTCCTCACCAATCAATAACAACTGGCCAGCGAGCAACATGCGGCTTTCACTTTGATCGATTACACCGGACCAATAGTGCTGTGTGTTATCCCACTGCCGTTTCCATTCTTTGATTAAGCGTGTATCAGGCAGATAACTGCTGGCACTGGGCAGGCCGCCGAACTCCAGCAAAATATGGTGCGTCTGCTGCCAATATTGCAGCAAAGCGCTGCCCTTCACCGCGACCAGCAACAGGCTGGCAAAGGTGATGCCGAGTAAGGCTTTGGTGTGTTGGGATTCCATATCCTGTGTAATGCTCATAACGTCTTGATCCTGGAAACGTCAAAACCCGAAGTAAATAAAACCCGGCATACCTGCCGGTGCCAATTCCATAATTAATAACGCGCTAGCAACCAATGCTAATCCCTGACCCCACCAAGGCAACACGCGCAGGGCGGCAGCCGACCTTTCCATCATAGGTTCAGCGCGGCGCGCGAGCATAAAGAAGACTACCATGGCCGCCAGCAAACCCATCCAGTTCAGGCTGGGCACAGTATCCCAGCGGCTAAAACCGGCGATGTAAGTCGTCACTGCATCCCAATCCTCGGCGCGAAATAACAGCCAGCCGAAGCATACAAATGCAAAGGTGAGCCATTGGGTGATGGCATCGGGCAATTTTAGCGAGGTGATTTTTTGCCAGCTATTTTGCGCAATCAAACCCAGCCCATGCCACAAACCCCAGACCACAAAAGTGATGCTTGCACCGTGCCAAAAACCCGAGAGGGTCATGGCGATCAATAAATTAATCTGCGTGCGCCCCCAGCTCGCGCGGTTACCGCCGAGGCTGATGTACACATAATCGCGAATCCAGCGCGACAGGGTGATATGCCAGCGCCGCCAAAAATCGCTCAAACTGGTGGCGAGATAAGGTTGGCGGAAATTCACCGGTAAACTGAATCCGAGCAGCAACGCGAGCGCCGTGACTACATCGGTGTAGCCGGAAAAATCAAAAAACAATTGCCAGGCATAAGCCATCAACCCGCACAGCAATTCCAGTGAGTGGTAAGCATCCGGGTTGGCAAACACCGGGTTAACCCACTCCTCTGCCAACCAGGCCGAGAGCCAGACCTTTTTTATCAGCGCGGAGATGATCAATAAAATCGCCACTTCCGGCGCGGTGACTTTCCTTTCCTCGGGTGATTCGATTTGCGTTAACAACTCGTTCGGCCGACAAATCGGCCCTGCTAATAAAGTTGGGAAAAACGAGAGGTGCAACAAACCATCCAGTAATTTTGCCGGTTTGCATTCACCGCGCCCGACGCTGATCAAATACGCCAAACCCTGGAAGGTATAAAACGAAATTCCCACCGGCAAAACAAACTCCAGTACCGGCAGGCTCGCACCGTTAAAAAACGGCGTCAGCAACGCCAGGGTTTCTTCGCGGAAAAAGTTGTAGTACTTGAACACCCCAAGGTTAGCCAGCGCGAGGACCACGCCCAGCACCATCGGCCAGCGCCGCCGCACACCATCATTTCCTTGCACCGCCTGCGCCAGCGCCAGGATCACCAGCGAAAAATTCAGCAGCAGGAATGCAAAGCGCCAATCAAAACTGCAATAAAACAGGTAGCTCGCGACCAACAGCAACAAGTTCTGCGCGTGTATCCCGCGGGTTGAACCCAAGCGCCAGTAAAGCCACAAAAAACCAACAAAAACGAGTCCGAATTCCGGCGAGAGGTAATGCATTTACAACTTCCATATATGTACATAGGTAAACAGGGACACAGATAAACAGGCGACCATCATAGCCAAACTGGCGCGTAAAATCTGTGAGCGAGATGGTGGGCGGAATAATATTTTGCAGGAGGGTAGCCCGTAAGGAGGCTAACGGAATACGGGGTTTAATTGAAAATCGGATGAAGGCAATTTACCAGCCATCCTGCACTCAAGCGTTTGACTGGAGTGGCCAGCGCCCCAGAATTTCGTGGTGACTTTTTCCGATCAGGCTGCGCACCAGCACGAACTCTTTCGCCGTCCAGCTGATGGGTGCAACCCGCTCTTCCACAATTGGGCCGTCGTCATACATCAAGGTGATGTGCGCGGTGAAGCCTGTGGGACCTGCGGGTTTTAACCCCTGGTAGAGCATCGCTTCGACCAAGCGGCGTCGAAATTCATTCACCCCGCCGGCGACCTCTTCTCCGCGTAGAACAATGGCCTGTTTGCCGTGACCAAACTTTTGCAGGCGATCAAACGTTACGTCGAACGGTGCTCCCTCCAATTGCTCACCTGCGACCAGGGCGCTCGAGACAATGCCCTTGGGTAGGCCGGCGAAATCGCCAAGGAAAGCCAAGGTCACATGTAATCTTTCGCTCGGTATCAACGCGCCTTTAGGGTGATGGTCAGCGCGCAGCCTTCGCGCGAATTCGACAATTTGTCCTGCGCTCTTTACATCCGGCAGCAGCGCATAGAACAGGCGATCGGTTACGGGACAGTCCATGCCGTCCAAAGAAAGCTGAGAGCTCATTTTGCAATACTCACCATTTATACGCGGCACAACAAAACGCACAATGACGTTCACGCTGTGCTTGATTACTTTTATTTGGTCAAATTCACCGTTTGGGCTCTCCAATGCAAATAACATATGTCTATAAACATTAGAGAGCTAAAACACTTTTACTTCGCCACGATCTCCACCCAATACCCTTTAGTCTTCGCATGTATTTTTTCATTGTACATAGCGCTGGAATGCCAGCCGGGTAGATAGAATTTACCGGCGTAGCTCGCGTTTAAAATAATGCGTAGGGTGACGCTGGTTTGGTTGCGGTCTTGATAGCGATAATCCCAGTAGTAGTCGCGCCACAAACTGAAGTAGGCGAGTACGCGGTCGTCGCGGATATCCATGTAGTCAATGCCTTTTGGCATTTGCGCACCCTCAAGACGTTCGTTGCGGATTTGCCAGCCGCTTGGCACTACTGCAGTGAGCGCAATATTTTCGAGATTGCTGGTGAGCAATTTATCGAACTCGCCGGAGATGGTAACTTCCGCAACAAAATCCTGCCCCTGCGGCAATTGTTCAACGCTGAGTGGTTTGTTATCCAGCGTTAAAAAATCCACCTTCATTGCCAAGCCATCATTGCTCGGCTCTTCATTCAAGTTGGCGGGAATGCCGCGATTGCTGACCAATACCCGGATAGGTTTGTCGTGATCGTTGCGCACGCTCACTTGCGGATTATTAATCGCAGTGCGGAAAAATGCGTTGTTGCTGGCTTGGGTAACCCAACTGCTTTCGCCCGCCTGTTGATAGGCGAATTTCACGCCGTTGCTACTCACATTCGCTGCTGAAAATTCGCTCATGGCCAATAACGCCCAAGCGATACTTTGGGTGGAATACCAATCCTCGCCGGATAAATCTTTCGCGACTTGTTCGGCCACTTGCCAAGTGAGATCTTTATCCGCGTTTAAGCTCACTAAAGTCGCAAGCAATAAACCTCGGTCGCGCATATCCGAGCCGTAGGTATAACCTGCATCTTTGTAAACAGGCACGTTATTCGATATCGAGCCCATTACATCTTGCGCGGCATCTTTTAAGCCCACATGTTGATACGCCATGGCGAGTAACCAGCGCGCGGGCATGCGGTAATCGCGCCCGTCGCCAGCGATATCGGAATTAAAGGTTTCACGCAAACGGTTCATCGCGGGCAATTCGGCTTTGTCGGCCAATGCAAGTGTGTAGAGGCGATAAGCCAACACAACTTCATCATAATAATTGCCGTTAATTTGCGGATTGCGCGCGGCGCTCGCCTGATATTTGAGCCAGTTATCGAGCAATGTTTTTGGAACAGAATAACCTGCGCGTTTTGCTTCCAATAAAAAATGCCCGGCGTAACTGGATGCCCATTCATTCACATAGCCATCGCCCGGCCAGTAAGAAAAACCACCGCTCGCATGCTGGAAACTACCGAGGCGTTTTATACCGGCGTTAATATTGTTTTCAATTTCCACTTTTTGCGTATCGGTTAAATTCACCAATTTAGCCAAACGCAATTGCGGAAATACGGCCGACGTAGTTTGTTCAATACACCCATGTGGATACCCGATTAAATATTCCAGGCGTTGTTCAAGATTGAGTGGCGGTAGCGTGCTGACTTCAAGGCTAGCCTGGTTAGTACCGATCATGCCATTTTCCTGCAGCGGCGATTGCCATGTTTCCCCCGGTTGCAACAACTTGGATTCCCACACGGTAGTCGGTGGATTTGCCGCACGCGAGTCAATATAAATTTCTTGTGTGGCCGATTCAGTACCGGAGCGCACGGTAATTTTTACATGGCCTTTGCCAATGCGATCATTCACTTTAAGTTTCAAGCTCGCAATCGCATCGCCCGGCTCGCTAAAGCTTAGCGTTGCTGAGCCTTTTTCCACTGTGAAAATTTCGTTGGCTTCAACCGAAATTTCTACATCGCGAATATTGGCTTCGCTCACAAATACATTGACTGGTAAATTTACGGATTCACCCGGGCCAAGCACGCGCGGAAGTGTGGCAAACAGCGTGACTGGTTGGGTTACGGTCACGGTTTTTTCAATGCTGCCATAAGCGCTGACCGCTTCTGTTTTCTTTTTATCGTTGGCGGTGTCGCCACTCACCAGCATCACGCGCACCGCACCCATATAAGGTGGCAAGGTAATTTTATGCTCGCGCGTTTCACCGGCTTTTAATTCAAACGCACCGATAAATTTCACCACTGGTGGGAAACGGCGCTCGCGACGTTTGCGTTCGGCTTCCAGCGCGGCATCGGAACCACCAACCGCTAATACACGTTCCAGTGATGCCCCGTAACCGCCCACCACCTGATCAAATAAATCCCAGGTGCGTACACCCAATGCTTCGCGTTTGTAAAAATAATCGTGCGCATCGGGCGCGTGGAAATTAGTGAGACCGAGCAGACCCTCATCGACCATCGCCAATGTATAAGTCATCGCGCGTTTATTTTGTTCGCTGACTTTAATGACGAATTCAGATTCGGGCCGAACTTTTTCCGGCACATCCAATTGCGGCTGCAAACGCGTGGCGGGATCCTCTACCAATAAGGGTACTATGCCGTACAAACGCATAGGCGCTTCAGCAACACGCTCCTGATGCGGCAACAAAAGCGCAACGTTGGCATACACGTTAGGTGCCATCGCCTGGGTGACCGGAATTTCAATTTCGGTTTGACCCGGTTGCAAATCCAGCCAGCGCGATTGCAGAACCTGGCTGCCATTTTCAATGCTCAGTAACACACGGCCTTCGCGCGCTTTAGGTAAACGCACTTTAGCGATATCGCCAACGTTGTATTTTTCTTTATCGGTCGAGAGCATTAATTGAGTGGCGGAATCGGCGCTCGCTGATGAGTCGTAACTCCAACCCAGATACACAACTTCACCGGAGCAGTGGCCCCCTTGTTGTGATGAAGGGTCACCAGCATCGAGATCACACACGCGAATAATATGGCGACCCCAATCGTACTTGTTTTTTTCCAACTTCCAATTAATGCGGCCATTGTCATCGCTGACTAATGTTTCGGTTGTCACAGCGCGGTGTGTGGAATTATTAAAATATTCGGCAAGGTTTTCACTCTCTTCATCCCACCACCAGCGCCAGCCGATTTCATATACGTTAACCTCGACGGTGCGCTGCGCTTCTGCTTTGCCTTCGGCGTTCAAAGTCTGGATAAGAATCGGGTGATCCACATCGCGGCCAATGGCATCCATATAGCCTTTGCCTTTCGGGATATTAATGCCGACCCAACTATCAAATGGCAGCAATTCGTAAGGACGCAAAATAGTGCTGAAATTACCGCTCTCTTCAAATACGCGCGTCATAAAGGACGCGGTAAGTTTGCCTGGCGGTGGTGATGACAAACTTACGTTGACGGGGAAACTTGCATTGCCTTTTTCATCCAGCTTTCCATCAAATACCTTTTGTGCGCTACCCGAGAAAGTGCGCACCGGATCATCAAAATTAAATTGTTCAAAACCGGCGAACACCGATTTGCGTGAACTGAGTTTTAATTCTGAATCGGCTTTTAAATTTTTCGCCGTTGCACCTTGTAGCCACTGCGCAAACAACGTTACCTGCGTGGGCATATTGCCAATGCGCAACGGGGTTTCTGCCGGGGTTAAATCAACCTTGATACGATTGGGCACCACCATTTCAATTTTTAAAATCTGGTCAAAATAGCGATTGCCAACATGCACAACCGCACGATAATTTCCGGTGGGTGCAGTTTCCTCCGTTTTCAAATTGAATGTGTAGAAATCATTAACCGGTTGCACATTGGTTTGGCTCAATACTTTTTTACCGCTCGGATCAAATAAATCCAAAGTAACTGGATGATTCGCCGGCAGCTGTTGGGTCTTATCTTCCAAAATAAAGGTCAGGAAAATATCGTCGCCCGGCCGCCATACATCGCGCTCACCGTAGAGGAAACCTTTTAAGCCACCCTTGATGTGCTCACCGCTCACATCAAATTGGTTGGTGGGTAATGCCTCGCTGGTGCGCACGCGTAGATAACCGATTTGTTTGCCATTGCGCGCTTCAAGATAAAAGGGCACACCGTCGGTGGCCAGTTGCAGCATGCCGTAACTGTCGGTGGTGCCAGCGCCAATCGGTTGGCGTTGATAGTTGTAGGCAGTGATGTTAGTACCACTCATAGGTTTGGCACTACTGAGCTCAGTGCTGATTACATGCAACTGGTTGCCATCACCACGCTTGGCCATCAGGCCGATATTGGAAACAATAAAATTGCGCGCGGAAGTAATTTCATCACCGTAGTAATAATAAGTATCGTCACAGGGATTATTGCGTTCGCTGTAATTGTAATAACCGCGCGATTGATAATATTGTTGATACCAGGCCGGTTCTTCAGTGCGATCTTCGTAGCTTTCACCTTCCGAATCTTCAGGCATTTTAGCTATAGGTTCAGTGGGGCGTGGTTGCTCGCAGCTGTAAACAGAATTGCTGCGGTCAATGCGTAATTCCAGACGGATCAAACCATCCGGATGTTGCGCCATTAATTCAGACAGATCCAGATTAAAACGCTCAACACCGGAGCGTGGAATTTCTGGCAGGCGATAGGTTTTGCGCCATAAATAACGGCCAGTGTCTGTTGCAGCATACGCTGCGGTAAGTTGGTAGTCCTGCAAATATTGGCCAACATTATTGGCAAATACCTTAAATGCGATGACTTGTACTGAATCTACGCCCGCTGCTTCAAAGGGTACAGAGATTTGGCTGGCCGGTGGCAGTATCGAGGTGTTACCGACAAAACGCACCAGGGGTTTAACCAGGTTCAACACAATTTTTTGTTGGTAATCGCTGCCGAGGCTTTTGGAATTTTTACTATTGACGCTGCCGCTCACCACTAAATTCAGTTCGCCCGAATCCAGGTTTTCCGGTGTGTAACGCAACACACTGCCATCGACTACGACATTGACCGTCTTACCGGCGAGTGTTACGAGACCGCTAAGATTTTGGGTGCTGTCGAGCTCCTCGGAAAATTGTATTTCAATCGCGGTGTTGGGTTCGCGAATGACCTGTACGCCGGTAATTTGAAAGGTTTTTTGTGCCGGGATTTCCAGGTCGCGCGCGCCCTTATCTTTCGAGCCGATTGCTGCGCCGTCCCACTCCAGATGGACAGTGCCGGTGGTTTCACCACGCATAATGCCGGTAACTAAAAACGAATGGGTTTTGTTATCTAACTCCTGCGTCCAGATCACGTTGGAAGCTGGTTCGCCATCAATCTGGATGCGCAGGATTTTTTTCACGTCGTCCAGCGCAATGGTATCGGCAGTGGTAATGACACCACTGAGCCGCATCAGCTCTGCATCATCCTCATCCGTGCTCAGGCTATTCACGCGCAAATCAAAATCCTGTTTGATGGTGCGCACGGTAAATTCAAAATCATCGAGCGATTGCTCGATACCTTCAAGGCCTTTAGCACTCAAGCGAATGCGGATTTCGGTATTGTTTGGCAGCCGTTCAACGGGCTGGATGCGCAGCTCGGTGGTAGATGTAAAGGTGAGGTTGACCGGTGTTTTGGTCTCCAGCGATAGCTGCCTGGGATTAAACGCGGTGTTTACCTCTGCTTCGCTAATTACCGGGTGGGTAAAACGGATGTACATGGGTGCTTCAGTAGCAATCCAGCGCTTGGGGTAATCCGCAATATGCGCTTCCCAGCTTGGCGAAATTGCCGCTGCTTCAGTTTCGGCATCGGTCGCCGGTTGGTTTTGCTCGGGGGTGGATTTACCGCAAGCGCCGAGCATTAAACCCAGCAGCGCAATGGCACACCATGAAGACCAATGGACACGCATAATTTTTCCCTGTTCTGTTGTGATCGGTAATTATTAAATTAATGAATTTTTAATTATTGTGGCTTGCCAGCATATTCATAATCAGCCGAATGAGTACTTCTTTTTGTTTCGGATCTGATTCGGCAACT
Source organism: Cellvibrio sp. (assembly GCA_021323495.1). Classification (GTDB taxonomy): domain Bacteria; phylum Pseudomonadota; class Gammaproteobacteria; order Pseudomonadales; family Cellvibrionaceae; genus Cellvibrio. Next base: position 11,441 of record JAJQJO010000072.1, read on the forward strand.
AATAATGTGAGTGCAGCAAGCCCTGTATCGTTAATAATAGGTTCGCCTCTTGCAGTAAACAATTTTTTGTTTCGATGCAAGAAATCTACAAACAAAAATGCTCCGCTGCGTTTATTGCCATCGGTAAAGGGATGATTTTTTACAATGAAGTACAAAAGGTGAGCCGCTTTGCTTTCAATGGTTGGATAAGCAGGTTCGCCAAATATGGTTTGATCCAAATTACCGAGTGTTGCTGCCAAACCGTCACCGTGTGCCTTGGCAAATAAATCTGTCGCTTCACCGCGTTCAATCAGCACATCGTAACGCTGTAACCATAAAAAAGTTTGGGTATAACGACTGACAATTTCCACCAAGCCTCTGCCAGAATCGGTATTCAGCTCGGGGGATTGGGCGGTTTTGCGGATTAGGGTTAGTGCCTGTTCCAGCTCTTGGGCATTTTGCTCAAAGCGGGATTTGTTGAGGGTGTATCCTTGCACCAGATGTTGGCGGAGGATATTGGTTGCCCATATCCGGAATTGAGTACCTTTGATCGAATTGACTCGATAGCCTACAGAAATGATAGCGTCCAAATTGAAGTATTCGACCTGATAGGTTTTGCCATCTGCGGCAGTTGTTGCATTTTTTGCAACAACTGCCTCTTTCATCAACTCACCGCTATCAAAGATGGTTTTAAGGTGCCGTGAGATTACTGACTTATCTCTGCCAAATAGTTCCGTTAATTGCAGGAGGTTCAGCCAAAGTGTGTCATTTTCCAGTTTCACTTCTAACTGGGTAGAACCATTCTCGGTTTGATAGAGTTTGATTTGATTATCCATTTGCTTCATCTGTCCTGACTGATATGCGTACCACAAAAAAGCCACCCCACTTGCGCAGGATGGCCTCTCTATTTATAGCATTAGATTTATAAATACGGACTTTATTGTTTTACGCAGTCAACAAAATAATCTTTTTTGCCGTCCACTTCGCGTTTAACCAGGCCGTGTACGTCGGTTTCGAAGCCGGGGAACTTCTCGTTGAAGTCGCGCGCGAATTTCAAATAATCGACGATGGTCTTGTTAAAGCGCTCGCCCGGGATCAACAGCGGAATCCCCGGTGGATAAGGCGTTAACAAAATCGAGGTGATGCGGCCTTCCAATTCGTTGATCGGTACCCGTTCGATTTCGCGGTGCGCCATTTTTGCAAACGCATCGGAAGGTTTCATCGCCGGTTGCATATCGGACAAATACATTTCAGTGGTCAGGCGCGCGACATCGTAGGCTTTGTAGAAGTCATGGATCTGCTGGCAAAGATCGCGCAAGCCCATGCGCTCGTAGCGCGGATTTGCTTGCGCAAACTCCGGCATGATTCGCCACATAGGTTGGTTCTTGTCGTAATCGTCTTTAAATTGTTGCAGCGCCGCCACCAAGGTATTCCAGCGGCCTTTGGTGATGCCGATGGTGAACATGATGAAGAATGAATAAAGGCCGCACTTCTCGATAATTACACCATTTTCCGCAAGGTATTTGGTCACAATCGATGCGGGGATACCGGTCTCGCTGAACTGGCCATTGACTGACAAGCCCGGGTTGACGATGGTGGCTTTGATCGGATCGAGCATATTGAAATTCGGTGCAAGTTTGCCGAAGCCATGCCAGTTGTCATCGCTGCGCAACACCCAGTCTTCCCGGGTGCCGATACCTTCTTCGGCAAATTCTTCCGGTCCCCAGACCTGGAACCACCAATCCTGGCCCCATTCTTCATCCACTTTTTTCATCGCGCGGCGGAAATCGAGCGCTTCGAAAATCGATTCTTCTACCAAGGCGTGGCCACCGGGTGCTTCCATCATTGCGGCGGCGATATCGCACGAGGCAATAATTGAATATTGCGGCGAGGTTGAAGTATGCATCAGGTAGGCTTCGTTAAATGCATCCTGGTCGAGTTTTACTTTTTCAGATTCGCGCACCAATACTTGTGAAGCTTGCGATAGACCCGCAAGCAACTTATGCGTCGATTGCGTAGAGAAAATCATCGATTCTTTTGCGCGCGGACGGTCTTTGCCAATCGCGTGCATGTCTTTGTAGAACTCGTGGAAGGTAGCGTGTGGCAGCCAGGCTTCGTCGAAATGCAGCGTATCGATTTTACCGTCGAGCATGGTTTTGAGTGTCTCTACGTTGTAGATAACACCGTCGTAGGTCGATTGGGTAATAGTGAGGATGCGCGGTTTTTTATTCGCAGCTTCACGTGCAAAGGGATTTGCTTCGATTTTGCGTGCGATGCTTTCAGGGGTAAATTCTTCCAGTGGGATCGGGCCAATAATGCCGAGGTTATTGCGGGTCGGCATCAGGAACACCGGGATCGCACCGCACATAATGATCGAGTGCAGGATCGACTTGTGGCAGTTGCGGTCAACCACCACTATATCGCCCGGCGCAACGGTTGAGTGCCACACCA
>JAJQJO010000073.1 GCA_021323495.1 Cellvibrio sp.
CAAATGCAATTTTATGTGGTGTTACTGACGGTGTATGCTGGCTTTACGATGTGTTTACCTGCGGAATATCCTTGAAAATGCCAACAATCAATAAAATATCCCCTTCAGATCTACCTGCAATCTATAAAGCATTTGAAAAATGCTTCACCAATTACGCCCCTAGCAACGAATCCCTGCTACAGTTTTTAACCGAAACCGTAAATTGGGATATAAGTTTTACCGCAGAACAGGATGGAAAAATCGTCGGTTTTTATTTGATCGGTGAACGAAAATTGTCTGCTGCAATTGCCGCAGAAAATGCAGTGCTGCATGAAGATTTATCAAGATACGATTTGATGCGCGGAATAGAAGGCGTTGCGCTGGGGGTGATTCCCGAATTCCGCAAAACAGGTTTGACTGAAAAATTAAAACAACAAGTCAAAACTATTCCCGGTGTGGATTTTATTTACGGCATGCAATATAAATCGTTGGGTAATTTGCATTACTGGCTGCGCTCCCGGCGATTAATCGCCGAGAGTTTTACCACAGAGCCGGTTTATTTCACCCTGGAAGATGTTTCGCACAAAGCAAAGGCCCGTTAAAGCTGTTCCTCCGCATAAACACAACAATTCCTGCCGTGTTCTTTTGCTTTATAAAGCGCGTTATCCGCACGCTTGAAGCAGCTTGCAAAATCTTCGCTGGGTTGCCGTTCGCTCACACCGAAACTTGCGCTCACAGTCAGGGGATTTGCCGGGTCGAATTCAGTACTGAACAAGGCTTCGCGAATCATTTCGGCCATGGCCATGGCAGTTTTTTTACTGGCGGAAGGCATAATCACAATAAATTCCTCGCCACCCCAACGGCCCACATAATCGCCCGCGCGCAGGTGGGTTTGGATAACTTTGGCTACATGCTGCAATACCAGATCACCAGTATCGTGCCCATGCTGGTCGTTAATACGCTTGAAGTGGTCGATATCAATGACCAATAAGGAATAGCGGGGATCATTAGGTGTTTGAAGATAGCTGTTACCCGATAAGCTCGCAATTATCTGGTCGATACCAAAACGGTTGTAGAGTTGGGTCAAGGGGTCAACGGTTGATAGACGGCGGAACTTGCTGGTTTCCTCCTTAAGCTGTTCATTGGTACTGCTAAGTTCATTGATAACCTGCGTGTCGTGCTTGGTCTGCTTGCCCAGTTCGACGAGGCGTCTGATGGCATAGATAAAAATACCTGCCATCCACAGGCATAGGATGGCGAGATACCAATACTCAATCTTGACCCATTGGCCCTGCAGTTCCAGTTTCTCGATCGTAAATAGATGTTCACCTGCTTTTTCCGGCTCACCGAAATCTATGGTAATGACCATGGCGTTATTCATTTCCGGAGCTGCATCTGACAGGGGGATGTTGTATTGCATCAGCCACCAGTCTGCGGCCGCGAACGCAGAAAGGGCGATGCGGTTCTCCTTGTTTAATTCTTTTGTATGAAGCTGGACAGCATTGAATTTAGTGCTGTTTCCGTCGTTGGCCTTGGAGTAGGCAGGGTTGTGGTTGCGAATTGCAATCCGTACTTTGTTGGCGTTACCGGTGTAATTCAATTTAACAATCAAATGCTCATAGCGCGATAAATCCATTCCTTCATGGCCGGACCTGGATAGATCGACAGTCCAGGCGCAAGGGAAGTAATTTATCGGGAGATTCTCCTGATAGTTGCATTTCCAGGCGGTGTGCTGATCGTTGGTCCACTCAGACGATAAGGTACCGTCCGGGAGCGTTTCGGTCAGCAAGTAAAGTGGCCTGGCGCCATCGGGGATCAGAGTCAGCCGCTTATTGGGTAGCACGTGCACGCCAGCAATGAGCAGAATAGTGACCAGGATGGCTACCAACAAAATAGAGTTAAAGCTTTTATCATTCATTATCAGATTGTTACCTGAAGAGTTTGACTTCAAGTATTGCCCAAGAGAGGCAATTTTCAATGTCAATTTGACAATTAGCTAGTCCACAATTCTGCCTTGTTCCCAATCCCATCAAAAGCCTCTAACTCTCGTCACCTGTTTTATTGATTTCTGGTACACTGCACCGATTTTTTTGCACGTCGGTCTAGTTGGTTGTACGTGGCTAACCCATTGTTTTGGAGAGGAATTATGTCTGGCCCTCGCGATAAAAAGTACAAACGTATCCTGTTGAAGCTCAGTGGTGAAGAATTGATGGGTACGGAAGGATTTGGTATTGATCCTAAAGTGCTCGACAAAATGGCCCTGGAAATTGGCCAATTGGTAGGGATAGGTGTACAGGTCGGTTTGGTTATTGGCGGCGGCAATTTGTTCCGCGGCGCGGCATTGAGTGCAGCAGGTCTGGATCGTGTTACCGGCGATCATATGGGGATGTTGGCTACCGTTATGAATGCCCTGGCGATGCGCGATGCGCTCGAGCGCTCCAATATATCGTCCCGCGTTATGTCAGCCATCCCCATGAGCGGTGTAGTTGAACATTACGATCGCCGCCGCGCAGTGCGTTTTTTGAACTCCGGTGAAGTGGTTATTTTTGCTGCGGGTACCGGCAATCCATTTTTCACCACTGACTCTGCCGCCTGTTTACGCGGTATTGAAGTCGATGCAGACATAGTGCTTAAAGCCACTAAAGTCGATGGCGTTTATACAGCCGACCCGAAAAAAGATCCCACCGCGACCAAATATGATCGTCTGTCATACGACGAAGTATTGGATAAAAAATTGGGTGTAATGGATCTGACTGCTATTTGTTTGTGCCGCGAGCACGATATGCCGGTGCGGGTATTCCGCATGAATAAGACCGGTGCACTGTTAAATATCGTTGTGGGCAGCAACGAAGGTACTTTGATTGAAGAGGATAAATCATGATTAATGACATCAAAAAAGATGCTGAAGCGCGCATGAAAAAAGCGGTTGAAGTGCTCAGTCTGAACTTTAATAAAATTCGCACTGGTCGCGCCCATCCGAGTTTGCTTGATGGTTTGATGGTGAATTACTACGGTACTCCAACACCGCTTGCCCAGGTGGGCAATATCAATATTGAAGATGCGCGCACCCTGTCTATCAGCCCTTGGGAGCGCAATCTGGTACCTGAAATTGAAAAAGCGATTATGAAATCGGATCTGGGTTTAAACCCATCTACCAACAATGGTTTGATTCGCATCCCGCTGCCGATGTTGACTGAAGAAACCCGCAAGAACTTTATCAAACAAGCGCGCGCTGAAGCAGAAAATGGCCGTGTTGCGGTGCGCAATGTGCGCCGCGATGTACTGGGCGATGTGAAAGCCTTGCTGAAAGACAAAGCAATTGGCGAAGACGATGATCGTCGCGCACAGGATGAAATCCAGAAAATTACCGATAAGTACATCGCGGAAGTGGATAAAGCCCTGGCTGCGAAAGAAGTGGATTTGATGGCTGTTTAATCCGCATTCCCGATCGGGTTGGTGCTGCCTGGCCAACCCTATCCCACCACAGCACTACTAGAAAAACCAATACACAATACCAATACAAAAGCAAAAAACGGGTATCGATTGATTCGATAAAAACCTGCTGCCGGGAGAGTATGCGTGACTGACAATAGTCTTCGCCATGTGGCGATCATTATGGATGGCAACAACCGCTGGGCCAAACAGCGCGGTATGGCGGGTGTCTCCGGCCATAAGGTCGGTGTAGAACGCATCCGCGATGTGATGGCTGCGTGTCAGGAAGCAGGTGTGGAAGTGCTCACGGTGTTTGCCTTCAGCAGTGAGAATTGGCGTCGTCCCCCGGTGGAAGTGGAAGCGCTAATGTCGCTGTTTCTGCTGTATCTCAAAAATGAAGCGAAAGCACTTAAAAAGAAAAATGTGGCACTGCGGGTTATTGGCAATCGCGAGCGTTTTAGCCCTTCCATCCAAAGAGCGATCGCGGCAGCGGAAGAGATGACCCGCGGTGGCAAAACGACCCTGGTAATCGCAGCAGATTACGGTGGCCGCTGGGATATTGCCCAGGCGGCAAAAACAATCGCCCATCGGGTAGCGGCAGGTGAATTGGATCCGGCATCGATCACTGAAGATTCGTTGCAGGAGCATACCTGCCTTGCTGATTTGCCACCGTTGGATTTGTTGATCCGCACCGGCGGTGAGGTGCGCATCAGTAATTTTTTGTTATGGCAATGCGCTTATGCCGAACTGTTTTTCAGCGATAAACTTTGGCCCGATTTTGACGCAGACGAATTGAAAAAAGCGGCGGCCAGTTTTCATGAGCGCCAGCGCCGTTTTGGCATGACGGGCGATCAGATCGATGCGGGAGAACTCAATGCTTAAACAACGCGTCTTTACTGCCCTGGTGCTTGCCGCTATTTTTCTGGCGGCGCTATTTGGCCTTCCGTCGGGTTATTTTTCTTTTTTTATCGGCTTTGTGGTTTTGATTGGTGCTTGGGAATGGGCAAATTTGTCCGGGTTCCCTGCTATCTGGCAGCGCCTTGCCTACGGATTGGTGTTGTTGGCACTGCTGGTTGGTGCAGCGCTTTACCTGGGCTTCCAGGGCGAAGCGAGTCCAAGGCTCAACGAGGCGGCAATTCGTGAATTGTTAATTGTAGGGTGCGGCTGGTGGGCGCTGGCACTTTTATTAGTGCAAGGTTACCCAAGTAGCAGTGTCCTATGGGGTCATAAAACCTTGCGCTTGTTAATGGGCTTGCTGGTGCTGATCCCTACCTGGGTCGCCCTGGTATATGTTCGCCAACAAGAGAATGGTGCATGGTTGGTGCTGTTATTGATGTTGGTTGTCGCGGTTGCAGACAGCGGCGGTTATTTTGTTGGTCGCCGTTTTGGCAAGCATAAGCTGGCACCTGCGGTTAGTCCGGGCAAAACCTGGGAAGGTTTTGCGGGTGGATTGTTAGCTAATTGTCTATTGGCGCTGATATTGAGCCAAGTGTTGAATGTGAGCCTGATAATCATGCTGGTATTGATTGTCCCTACCAGTCTGGTTTCCGTCCTCGGCGATTTGCTGGAGAGTATGGTCAAACGTCACGCAGGTGTAAAAGACAGCGGCAGCATATTGCCCGGGCATGGCGGCATCCTTGACCGCGTCGATGGCATTACCGCCGGGGCGCCAGTATTTGCGCTGGCGCTGCTGGCGAGTGGCGCCTTTGCGTCGGGCGTGGGTGGTTAATTTATGCAAGCTGCACTTCAGCAAATCACTATCCTCGGTGCTACTGGCTCTATAGGTGTCAGTACGCTGGATGTTATCGCACGTCACCCTGAGCGTTATCGCGTATTTGCATTGAGTGCCGACCGCCGCTGGCAGTTGCTAGCCACTCAGTGTCTGATGCATAAGCCCCGCTATGCCGTGCTTAATGATCCGGCGGCGGCAATTGAATTGGAGCGCGAGCTGCGTCGCCAGGGAAGCACCACCGAAGTATTGCAGGGAGCAGATGCGCTGGCGGCAATTGCATCGGATGGGCAAGTCGATACGGTAATGGCAGCAATTGTTGGTGCGGTAGGTCTGTTGCCGACCCTTGCGGCAGTCAAGGCGGGGAAAAAAGTCTTGCTAGCTAATAAAGAGGCTTTGGTCATGGCGGGTGGTTTGTTTACTCGCGCCGTGGTCGGGCATGGTGCGGTGTTATTGCCGATCGACAGTGAACACAATGCTATCTTTCAATGCCTGCCTAACCATCGCCCGGATTATCTCGCTGAGGGATTGACCTCAAGCGGTGTACGCAAAATCCTGCTGACCGCTTCCGGCGGACCCTTCCGTAATACACCTATTGCCGATCTGGCCAAGGTGACGCCCGAGCAAGCCTGCGCCCATCCCAACTGGAGTATGGGGCAAAAAATTTCAGTTGATTCGGCGACTATGTTGAATAAAGGCCTGGAGTTAATTGAGGCTTGTTGGTTGTTCAATACCCGCCCACAACAAGTGCAGGTGGTAATCCATCCACAGAGCGTTATCCACTCCATGGTTGAATATATTGATGGCTCGGTATTGGCCCAACTGGGCAACCCTGATATGCGCACACCGATCGCCCATGCATTGGCTTGGCCGGAGCGGATCGAATCAGGTGTGTCCAGTCTCGATCTTATCGCCACTGCAAGGCTGGATTTCAGTGCGCCGGATTATGAACGCTTTCCCTGTTTGCGTTTGGCGCAGCAGGCGGCCGAGGTGTCAGGTACAGCACCGGCAATTTTGAACGCTGCCAATGAATGTGCGGTAGCGGCTTTCCTTAATCGCAAGATCCGTTTTGACCAGATAGCGATTGTCATCGATCACGTATTGTCCCGCCTTCCTGTAATAGAACCCCATAGTCTGGCACAGGTCCAAAGTGCCGATGCTGAAGCCCGCGCTATGGCACAGCAGTTGATCGCAAGTTGGTAACTCTTATCCTGAGGTTGTATCCGTGGAATTAATCCAGACGATTGTCTCTTTTCTGGTGGCCTTGTTGATTCTGGTTTCCGTCCATGAGTTCGGGCACTTTTATGTCGCGCGACGCTGTGGAGTGAAAGTGCATCGCTTTTCGATTGGTTTTGGCAAAGTGCTTTGGTCCCGACGGGATAAACAAGGCACTGAATATGCGTTGGCCGCTTTGCCGCTGGGTGGTTACGTCAAGATGCTGGACGAGCGCGAAGGCGAGGTAGCACCGGAAGATCGCCACCAGGCGTTTAACAACAAAACGGTGTGGCAACGCATTGCGATTGTAGCGGCCGGGCCGCTGGCCAATTTTTTGTTGGCGATACTGCTTTTCTGGGTTTTGTTACTGCAAGGCCAGCGGGATTTGATCCCGATCATTGATACTGTTGAACCCGGTTCAATCGCGGCACAGGCCGGACTGGAAGCAGGGCAGGAAATTGTAGCGGTCGATGGTGAGCCAACCCCGACCTGGCAGGCTCTTAACAAAGCGTTGCTCAATCGTTTGGGCGAGTCAGGCAAGATCGCCTTCAAGGTAGCCTACCCGGATTCCCATTTTAACTATGAGTCCGAAGCGCAACTGGTCGAGTGGTTGCGCGAAGCCTCTGACCCCGATCCGGTGGCGGGTTTGGGGATCACCTTATATCTCCCTGAAATCCCTCCGATCATTGGTGAGGTTATTGCCAATAGCCCTGCAGAAAAAGCAGGATTAAAGACCGGCGATAAGATTCTCCGCGTCGATGATCTTGCAATTAATGGATGGCAAGCCTGGGTTGAATATGTACGCAAATATCCAGGCAAAGCCTTGCAAGTGAGTCTGGAGCGGGATACCCAATCTTTACAAGTAACGCTGATTCCCGAGTTGGTCGAAGAGAGTGGGCAGCATCTTGGTCGTGTTGGTGTGGGCGTGAAGGCCTACACATTGCCCGAGGAAATGATTCGTTCTTATAACTATTCGATCGCGGGCGCGTTTGTAGCCGGCGTCAATAAAACCTGGGAAACCTCGGGATTTGTTCTTTTATCAGTCAAAAAATTGATTCTTGGCGAAATTTCCACGAAAAACTTGAGTGGACCGATAACCATTGCTAAGGTGGCGGGCTCTTCGGCCGAGGGCGGCCTGAGAAGCTTTATTGGTTTTGTCGCTTTGCTCAGTGTGTTCCTGGCAGTCTTCAACCTCTTACCTATCCCGGTACTGGATGGCGGGCACTTATTTTATTACTTGATTGAAGTAATCAAGAGGAAACCGGTGTCCGACAAAGTGCAGATACTGGGGTATCAGGTTGGGCTCTTTCTGGTGATCAGCCTAAGCGTCCTTGCACTGTACAACGACATAATGCGGCTTTGATCTGGCAATTCTGTGCCGGGCTGCGACCAACATTCATTTATGATTAGAACAGATTCTATGAAGCGAGTTTTGATGCGAGTTATTGGCTGTTTTCTAGCACTTTTCCTGTCTTTTGCAGTGCAGGCACAAACCTTTCGTGTAAGCGATATCCGTGTAGAAGGTTTACAACGTGTTTCGGCGGGAACTGTATTCAGTGTTCTGCCTATACGTGTTGGTGATGTCCTGAACCAGGCTGATATCCAAAATGCAACTCGTGAATTGTTTAAGGTTGGTTACTTCTCGGATGTAGCAATCAAGCGCGATGGCGATGTATTGGTATTAGTGATCAAAGAGCGTCCTGCGATTAATAAAATCGAGCTGGAAGGTAACAAGGCCATCAAAACTGAAAACCTGATGGATAGCCTTAAAGAAAATAATTTATCTGAAGGTCAGATTTTCCAACGTGCTACTTTGGAAGGTATCACCCAGGCGCTGCAGCGCGAATACGTAAACCAGGGGCGCTACGGTGCAAGTGTCAATATCGAAATTGAAGACATGCCGCGTAACCAGGTGAAGGTGTTGGTGAAGATTGACGAGGGTAGCCCGTCACGGATCAAGCAAATCAATATTGTGGGCAATAGTAGCTATAGCGAAGAAGAATTAATTGATTTATTTGAATTGAAAACCACGGGTATGTGGTCATGGATTTCAGGTAACGACAAATACAACAAGGAAAAAATGAAAGGGGATCTGGAGCGTCTTGAATCCTGGTATATGGATCGCGGCTATCTGAATTTTAAAATTGACTCTTCGCAAATTTCCTTGAGTCCGGACAAGGCTAAAATTTTTATCACCGTCAATATTACCGAGGGTGATATTTATAAAGTCAGCGATATCGAGCTGGCCGGTGATCCTGCAATTGATGAACAAATTATCCGTCGCATGATCTTGATGCAAAAAGGTCAGATATTTTCACAAATATTGATGACGACCTCGGAAGAATATGTCACCAAGCGTTTGGGCAATGAAGGCTATACCTTCGCTAAAGTGGAAGGCATGCCCGAACGCAACGATACTGACAAGACGGTAAAGATTACGTTTTTTATCGAACCTGGTAAACGCGCCTATGTAAATCGCGTTAATTTCCGTGGCAATACGAAAACCGTTGATGAGGTTTTACGCCGCGAAATGCGTCAGATGGAAGGCGGTTCCGCCAACTCCGCGCAAATCGAAAATTCCAAAGTACGTTTGGAACGCCTGGGTTTCTTCAAAGAAGTTAAAGTAGAGAACAAAGAAGTTCCCGGGACTTCTGACCAGATTGATGTTGAATATACGGTAGAAGAACAACCGTCCGGTAGCATGGGCTTACAGGTGGGATATGCCCAGTATTCCGGTCTGTTATTTTCAGCGAGCATCCAGCAAAACAACTGGTTTGGTACTGGTAAACAAGTTGGCTTTAGTTTTAGCCACAACCGTTATCAAACTTCCTATAACTTTAACTATAACGATCCTTATTTCACTCCCGACGGTGTCAGCCGTGGTGTAAGTTTGTACTACACCGTAAGTGATTATGGTTCGTACAACGTAACGCCTTACAGCACCAACGTCTATGGAGGCAAGCTTAATTTTGGTTATCCGATTTCCGACATAGAACGTATTGGCTTTGATATTGGTTTGCGCAGCCTGGAAGTAGAGCCAACTGCCTATTCCTCACAAGAAATTATTCGCACTCCATTTTGGAGTTCAAGGTTGGGTTATATTACCCAGTCTGAAAACTATGCGTTGATGCAGGATGTTGCCAACGGTATCGATTTCCCTGCAGGTAGTTATTTGCCCAAAACCTTTACCGAAGACATGTTAGGTGAGCCGGGTTTCCTCGATCTTTATGGCGATACATTCAATGATGCGCAAATAAGCATGTATTGGTTGCGTTCAACATTAAACCGGGGCGTGCTGGCCAACCGTGGCGCATCCCAACAATTGACATTCGAGCTGTCCTTGCCTGGTGGTGATTTGCAGTACTATAAACTTGACTACACAGGGCAATTTTTCAAACCGTTAACGCGCGCGCTCACTTTACGTTTGCATACCCGTTTAGGTTACACCGGTGCATACGGTGATCTCGAAGTGTTACCGTTCTTTGAACATTATTATGCGGGTGGATTTGGTTCGGTGCGGGGCTTTGAACGCAACACCCTGGGTCCGCGGAGTTCTCCACAACGCAGTGCGATTGAAACTACTACGCCTACCACCTGGGACGACTTGAATGGCGATGGTATTCCACAAAATAGTGAAGTCAGCGGGCAAGCCTATGTCCTGTGTGAAGATCCTGAAGCCCCTGGTATAGGTACGAACTCCAACGGTTATCCGCGGGTTTGTAACCCGGGCGAATTAATGAGCGATATGATTGTAGGCAGTACTTATACCAGTAAGACCCGCGGTGCCTTTGGCGGTAACATATTGATTCAGGGCGGTGCGGAAATTTTGTTCCCACTACCTTTTATCAAGGATCAGCGTTCCTTGCAGACGACTTTCTTCCTGGATGCAGGTAACGTGTTTGATACGGATTGTGGGGCAACCCAGTTAAATTGTTACGATGTAGGCCTTAGCCATATAAACGCCTCTGTCGGTCTTGGTTTAACCTGGATTTCCGGTTTTGGCCCGATGACGTTCAGTATTGCAGAGCCACTGCAAGAAAATGAGTACGATCGTACAGAAGTGTTCCAGTTTTCCTTGGGGCAAACTTTCTAACAATAATTTTTTAATATCATTTCAAGAGGAATAGATTGTGACTGTTACACAAAAAATGTTTGCTGTGGTTGCACTATCATTAGTGTCCGCTATGTCTTGGGCCCAAGGTAAAGTAGTTGTGCTTGATCCGACCGGGGCAGTAATGGGCACTGCAGCGGCAAAAGCCAAAATTGAAAAATTGCAAAAGAGTGCAGAATTTGCTGCGGCCAAAGCGAAGCTGGATGGTTTGGCAGCAGATATCAAGGCATTGCAAACTGAATATCAGAAAGATGGCCTGACCTGGAGCGCAGAAAAGCGCGCCGAGAGTGAAAAGAAATTGCAAAGCCTGGGGCAGGATTACCAATTCCAGGGTAAAAAGTTACAGACTGAACAACAGGCATTGATGCAACAGATCATGCAGGAAGTTGGTCCGAAAATGGAAGCCGTTGTAAAACAACTGGTTGAGTCAGAAGGCATCAGCATGATTGTTGATGCAAAAGCCGTAATGATGTCAAAACCAGAAAATGATTTGACACCCAAGGTAACTGCTCTGCTTGATAAAGCCAAATAAGGCTGAGTTTTTTGAAAATGAAGCGTTCTTATTTATTGACTGAACTTGCGCAACTGCTGGGTGCAGAGTTGCGTGGTGATGGACAGCAAGAAATAAGGGCGCTTGCTACTTTGCAATCTGCAGGCAAAACAGATCTGGGTTTTATTGCTAATCCTGCATATAAAAAGCATTTGTCGTTGACTCGGGCTGGTGCAGTATTGATCAACACTGAGCTTGTTGATGAATTTGCGGGCAATAAATTAGTGGTTCCGAATCCTTATATTGCTTATGCCCGTCTCTCGGAAATCTTCGAATTCCTTCGCGAACCTTATTCCGGCGTTCATCCCTCTGCAGTCATAGGGGAAGAATGTAGCTTGGGCCAGAATATCTCCGTTGGTGCCAATGCGGTCATCGGTGATGGGGTTACCCTGGGGGATGGCGTAATAGTGGGCCCTGGTTCCTATATCGGTAACGATAGTGTTATCGGCGCTAATACCAGGCTTGCGGCTAATGTGAGTATTTATCACGGTGTCAGTATTGGTACGGACTGTATTTTCCACAGTGGTTGTGTGATTGGTGCAGATGGTTTTGGGTTTGCCCCTGAGGCAGGTGGTTGGCTTAAGATCCACCAGCTGGGCGGGGTGCAAATTGGTAATAAAGTTGAAGTTGGAGCGTCTACTTGTATTGACCGTGGCGCATTGGATGATACCTGGATTGAAG
>JAJQJO010000413.1 GCA_021323495.1 Cellvibrio sp.
TTGATAAACCCAATACTTTTCCTGTCGGGATATAGGCAACATGGGCTTTGCCAATAAACGGCAACAGGTGATGTTCGCACAGTGAATAAAGTTCGATATCTTTTACGATAATCATTTCGTCGGAGTCAGATGGAAAGAGGGCATCGTTAACCACTTCTTCCAGCGTTTGGTGATAGCCGCGGGTCAAAAATTGAAAGGCTTTGGCAGCCCGGTCCGGCGTGTCCAGCAAACCGGGGCGGGTTAAATCTTCGCCAACGCCCGCGATAATGCTCGCAAAATGTTCTCTCATCAGAAACTCCTCAAGCGGCAGCGGTATCCTGCCTGTCACAAAACGGCAGTTTACCGCTTTCAAGCAATTTCTAGAAAACATAAATCCTGATTTGGCCGATTTATTGGGTAGAATGCCGCTCTCTGCTCAACCCGAGGTTATCCATAGCTATGTCTTCCAGCAAACAGGCTTCCCGTACTTTTGATCAGGCGCGCGATGAATTATTAACGATTCGCGATTTTTTACGCTGGGCTGCCAGCGAATTTATTGCGGCGAAACTTTTTTACGGCCATGGTACTGACAACCCCTGGGATGAAGCCGGGCAACTGGTATTGCACGCGATACATCTGGCTCCGCCGCTCGGCGATGAGTGGCTGGATGCGCATTTGGTCCGCGCCGAACGTGAACGTGTAGTAGCAGTTATCCAGCGCCGCATAGAAGAGCGTATTCCTGCTGCCTACATCACTGGCCAAGCCTGGTTTGCGGGCTTGCCCTACATAGTTGATGAGCGGGTGCTGGTGCCGCGCTCACCCATTGCCGAACTGATCGAAAAACGCTTTACGCCCTGGTTGGTGAAGGAGCCACAGCAGATCCTGGATTTGTGTACCGGTAGCGGCTGTATCGGCATCGCTTGCGCTCATGCGTTCCCCGACGCAGAAGTGCAACTGAGCGATATTTCCTACGATGCCCTGGCGGTGGCCGAGGAAAATATCCAGCAGCATGGTATGACCGAGCGTATTTTTGCGTTGCAATCTGATTTGTTTGAAAACCTGCATGGGCAGCGCTTTGATTTGATCGTCTCCAATCCGCCTTACGTGGATGCGGAAGATATGGCGAGCTTGCCCGACGAATTCCACGCGGAACCCGAATTGGGCCTTTCCTCCGGCGATGATGGTCTGGACTTTACACGCCGTTTGCTTAAGGAAGCTGCGAATTTTTTAACAGATGATGGTTTGCTAGTCGTGGAAGTTGGAAATTCCTGGCCGGCATTGGAGGCGGCCTATCCGGCCATACCGTTCACCTGGGTGGAATTTGAGCGCGGCGGCCATGGTGTATTTGTATTGACGGCTGCTGAGCTGCGCAACGCGCGTGCCGCAGGTGTGCTCTAATCCACGCATGTCGATGCGTTCGCCGGGTAAGTCACGTATAATCGGCGCACTTTTTTTACCCGGTATTTGATTCTTATATCAGGAAATCCCTAATGTCAGGAAATAGCTAATGTCTGGAAACACTTATGGCAAATTGTTTACTGTAACTACCTTCGGCGAAAGCCATGGCTTGGCCTTGGGCGCGATTGTGGACGGTTGTCCACCTGGTCTTGAGCTGACTGAGGCAGATATCCAGATTGATCTGGACCGTCGTAAACCGGGTACGTCCCGTTACACTACCCAGCGCCGCGAAGACGATGCAGTAAAAATCCTATCTGGTGTATTTGAAGGCAAAACTACCGGTACCCCCATTGGAATGTTGATTGAGAATACCGATCAACGCTCCAAGGATTATTCCAATATTAAAGACCAGTTTCGCCCGGCACATGCGGATTACACCTATATGCAAAAATACGGTGTGCGCGATTATCGCGGTGGAGGGCGTTCGTCCGCACGCGAAACCGCGATGCGGGTTGCCGCTGGCTCTATCGCTAAAAAATATTTAAAAGATTTCCATGGGATCGAGGTGCGCGGTTATTTATCGCAACTGGGTCCGATAAAAATTGAATCGGTAGATTGGGACCAGATCGATCAAAATCCATTCTTCTGCCCGGATGTCAGCAAGGTGCCGGAAATGGAAGCGTTTATGCAGGCGCTCAATAAAGAGGGCGACTCCATCGGTGCCAAAATTACCGTGGTGGCGACCAATGTGCCACCGGGTTTGGGTGAACCCATTTTTGATCGCCTTGATGCAGAAATCGCCCATGCCTTGATGAGTATTAACGCGGTAAAAGGTGTAGAAATCGGTGAGGGTTTCGGCGCGGTTGAACAGCGTGGCACTGAGCATCGTGATGAAATGACGCCGGAAGGTTTCCTGTCAAATAATGCGGGAGGCATTCTGGGCGGCATTTCGTCTGGCCAGGATATTATTGCCAATCTCGCACTCAAACCTACCTCGAGTTTGCATATTCCCGGCCGTAGTGTGGATGTACATGGCAATCCAGTCGAAGTGATTACCAAAGGTCGCCATGACCCTTGTGTTGGAATTCGCGCAACCCCGATTGCCGAGGCAATGCTGGCGCTGGTGCTGATGGATCATTTGCTGCGCCAGCGCGGGCAAAACGGTGCGGTAACCCATTCTGTGCCGGTAATTCCTGCCAGGGTAAAATAATTTTCCAATAACGTGTCGGGTTGGTTGTCGCGCGTGAGATAACCAGCCCGATTTGTGCTGATGTGTTACCTTCCTATTGTTGTTTTCTATGTCCCTTTCTTTTGCGCAGCAAGCAATTCCTTATTGGCGCCTCTCCGGATTTTATTTTTTTTATTTTGCTGTGGTCGGTACGTTGATCCCGTTCTGGGGAATTTATCTCAAGTCACTTGGTTATTCCTCACAGGATGTCGGCATCATCAGCGCGATAATCCTGGCAACCCGGATTGTTGCACCGAATTTTTGGGGTTGGCTGGCTGATCATACGCAGCAACGGTTACGAATAATTCGCCTTGGCAGTTTGGCCGCAAGTATTATTTTTGCCGGCGTTTTGCTCGATCAACGCTACTGGTGGCTGGTATTGGTGGTGAGTTGCTATACCTTTTTCTGGCATGCGGTGTTGCCGCAATTTGAGGTGATCACGCTTGGCTATTTAGGCAATAATTATCATCGTTACAGCCAGATCCGACTCTGGGGATCACTCGGTTTTATGGCCGCAGTGGTAGGGCTGGGTTTGGTATTCGATGTGTTGCCGATCCAATTCTTA
>JAJQJO010000414.1 GCA_021323495.1 Cellvibrio sp.
AAAGGTTGCGTTTATTGCTTGTGCGAGCAGGTAATCGTTGAGCACTTCACGCTCAAACAAGATGGTTAAATCCCAATAATCTTTTAATCGGCTATTAGTCATCCCCAGTAAAGCTATTGCATGTAATTTTTCTGCGATAACTGTGTAAACCGGATAAGTTTTCAATTTAGGTGCGGGAAATTCAGATAATAGTGCAGGATAAATCGCGTCGACCGGTTCTGGTGTTACTGCGTCACCAAAGCCTATATCTATTTGTGTTTTGCAACGGGCATTGGCAATTTCTGCGCTGATGATCACCCTTGCACCTGCATAGCCTGCTTCTTTGCGGGTTTCGGTTACGAGAATATCCCCGGAATCAAAGGTTATTCCATCTGCAACCGATATCGAGGCAATCTCGCGAAATGTACGCGCAATATTTTCCAGATCGCTTGACCCAAAGCCTAATAAATCAATATCGCGTGTAGGGCGATGCGGCAGGTCATACCACACCGTAAATAACAAGGCACCTTTGAGCAGGAAGCGCTCTGCATACCGGGATTCACTCATGCGATAGAGAAAGCGTTCCAGCGCATAACGAATTAATATTTGATTGAAGTCTGAATTTTCAGCCTTTGCCACATTAAGCAAACGCGCGCGAACCGACACGGCGAGATTATTGTTCATTCCTTTGATTCCTTTATATATTAAATAGATTCCAGATAGGGTCGCATGATATCAGTGACACGCGCAATTTTTGCGTGATGCCAGAGTTCATCCATTATCAGTTTGTTTTGTGCGCGCGCTTCTTTCAGCGCTTCCAACGCCACGTCCAACCCGATTTTATTACGGTGCTTGAAGCAGTCCACGAGCGTTTTAGCAACGCTATAAACATGCAGGCTTACCTGATTGCGCTGCATTACTTCAATACCTTCCGAATAAGCCTCACCGGTGAATTGAGTCATGCGGATGGGTGGATAGTCCACTTTTGGTGCGTGGCTACCGCGCGGCATGGCAATCCAGACTTCACGCGGAAGCTGAGTGGTGAGGTCGTGAATTTGCAAAGCGGTGAGCAGGCAAAAAACGGCTTGCGGTACTCGCACAGCTACCTGGCTCAGACTTTCATATTCAGAGGTTGCTGTACCCGGCACCCGATAGAGACCGCGTCCAATTTTCTCCAACAAACCAGATGCAGAAAGACGCGCGAGCACTACCCGTGGAATTCCAGCTTCCTTCAGGTCTTTTGAGCGCAAAATGCCCTGCTGGCGAGCAAGGACGAGGGCTTGTTGGTTATGGGTGTCGGAAGTCATAGTGATCCAAGTATGTTCCATTATTTCGTCGAATTCAAACTAATGACGAAATAATGGAACATTGGACGACTTTATACCGCATTGTCTTTTACATCCCCCATCGCTTGAACCAAATAGCTGGATTAGGCCGGTGTCGAGGCGAGTAAATGCCCCTCCCCGTTGAGTTCGGTTTCCGATGCTATTTGCAATGGATGTAAATGGGTGTGTTATTGGGAGTTATATTGCTTAAATCAGGTAATCGGGAACGCACCGCAGGCGGACGATGAGATTCATTCCAGGTTACAACTTGCAAATATCCTCAGGCAGATTTTTAACAGCCCCCGATTTTAGAGTTTTCCCAGTTGCCAAATCGATTTGTTTAAATAGTTTGGAATTGTTGTTCTCTTCCACTATGTGGAGCTTGGCGTTGCATACCTTTGGAACAATAGTGAACCAGATAATATCTAATTTCCAATTGTTGCTGGTTGATATACATCCGCTAATATGGTCACCTGTTTTTTCCATCGCAGCCGGATAGCATACGACAAGATCATTTTTATAATCTGAATAGACAACTTGCGATTCGCGTGGGAATTTTTTATCACTTGGATTCCACCTCTCATCTTGCAAAGTGTAAACCTGGCCATTTGTTGTTATGGCATGGATTTTTTCTTGATAGATAAATATGTCATTGGGAATATGTTCGAACGGCCAGTATTTTACTGCAGACAAATCATCACGAACCTGAACGATATGAGGATAATTGTTTCCCTCTTTATCTATTTTGAATCCCGCAAGATAGTTTGCCCCTGCGTAGCTCAGGTTGTCATAGACACCCTGAATATCTAACTGCATTTTTTTGCCATCTACACCCGTTACCACACCACCCTCAGCCCATTTGAATGAACCGGTTGCATTGGTTTGGCATGCGGTGAGCAGCAGTAATGTCGCTGCGGCAATCCAGTTATATTTTTTCATTGTGTACCGCTAATTCAGGATCATGGGAAAGTAAAACATAACGTCAATTTACTGCACGTTATCCTTGGCATCTTCTATCGCCTGGACAAGATAGTTGGGTTGGTCGGTGCCGAGGCGGATAAAGGCCCCGCCCTTCAATTCGATTTCAACGCCCAGTAAACCGGAAACGTTGTAGATCCATCCGGTGCCGTAGGCGTGGATGCCGAGCCCCATCCAAAGCGGATTTTTAACTTTTTTGCACTGGCCAACTTCTTCCAGCGGCAGGCTCTTTTTAAAGAGGCCGGGGCCAAAATACCAGCTGACCTCGCTTTCATTTACTTCGATTGTCATTGAGCTAAAGGTAATAGCGACCAGTGTGAGCACGCCGAACAACACACCTATCCCAGCGGCGGGGAATGAGAGCAGGTCGTTGATACCCAATATCACCGTTGCAAGCAGGGCCATGATGGTCAGGGTGGCAAATCCCCACTGCTTGTGTTTATAGGTTTGGAAGGCGCCGTCGCGCCAGAACAAAGTGTCTGCGTCTACTTTAAATACCGCTGCGAGGGCTTTGATGGATTCTTGCGATCCGCTGCCGCGCGCTTCCAGCCGCTGGATGGTGCGCAAGCCGAGGCCGCTAATTTCAGCGAGTTGTTCTTGCGACCACAAACGCTCGGTGCGGTATTTCCTGATCAGTGAAGATTTTGCTTTCATGTCCATCTTTCGTTACTCCGGGTGGATTTTTCCACGTGATTTGATGTGAGCAAATTACCCGAAGAGTTGTTGATTAAGTGACGCCATCTGGCTGCCAATCGCCCGCCATGCCGGAAATACCAAGGGTTTTCGTATGTAAACAAGACCCAGGTCTCCGCTCTTTATATTGTCATCTTTCTGCAAGAATCCAGACATAAACCCTACCTAGAATCCGTTGCGCGAATAAC
>JAJQJO010000415.1 GCA_021323495.1 Cellvibrio sp.
CCGTCGGCAATGCCAACCAGGTTTGGATGCCCTCAACAAGTTCACCTTGCTCACGCACATCATCAGGTAAACGCTCGGAATGTACGATTCCTTTACCTGCGGTCATTAAATTAATTGCGCCCGGTTCGATGCGTTGGTTGAACCCCAGGCTGTCCCGATGAATCATCGCGCCGGTAAACAAATAGGTCACTGTCGCCAGACCAATATGCGGATGCTGGCGTACATCACCTGCGGTCGTACCCGCTTCAAAATGCGCAGGTCCCATATGATCAACAAAAATAAAAGGGCCGACACGCTGCTGCATTCGCGAAGGCAATAATCGTTTTACGGTAAAGCCTATATCCTGAACACGTGGCGGTATTAATAAAATCATCTTGGTGCCCCCTGATATCCGATGAAATATTTTTTATAAAAGAAGTTGCAAATTTTTTTCAAGGTAAGCCAATAGCGCAGTCAACCGAAACGGTTGGTATTTCCGTTCTTTATAGACCGCATAAAGCGGTGTCGATTGCCCTTCGTATTGCCCATCCAATAACGTAATCATTCGCCCTTGTGCAATATCATCGCGCAAGTCCATTGCCGATTTATAAATGATGCCATGGCCAGCTAACCCCCACCGGCGCACAACTTCGCCATCGTTAGCGTTGCGGTTACCCTGGATGGGAATTTCAACTGGTTCATCGTTGCGATAAAAAATCCAATGATCATAAGGGCGATCATTGCGATAAAAATACAAACAATTGTGCGCGACCAAATCCTCCAGGCAATCAAGTTTCGGCATATTCTCGATATATCGGGGGGCGGCAGCAAGCACGCGGCGATTGTCACACAGCTTGCGTGCAATCAGCGATGAATCGCGCAACTCGCCATAACGGATAACCAGATCCAATCCCTCCCGGTATAAGTCCTGCATCATGTCGGAAAAGTTCAGGCGCAAACTTACGCGGGGATATAGCAGCTGAAAATTGTCGAGCATATCGAGTAATAAATGCCGCCCGAGGTCCGATGGTAATCCGACGCTGATTTCCCCTGCTACCGAGACCTGCAAATTGCGCAGTTCCGATTCAGCATCATCCAGCGCCCCCAAGGCATGTTGCACGTAAGGGATAAGGCTTTCGCCCGCAGCGCTGAGATGCAGGCTGCGGGTGGTTCGCTCCAGTAAACTTACGCCCAATGCCAGCTCGAGACGTTTTATCGCGGCGGACACCGCCGCATTGGTAATATTTAATTGCCGGGCAGCCTCGCTCATATTGCCCACTTCAGCCACTCGCAGGAACAACTCCAAATCTTGTAATGAATAGTTCTTGGTCATTGATCGCCCTATTATCAAAATAAAATTGATAGTGATTAAACCAATATAGCCATTATCAAATAAATCTCTAGCCTCTAGACTGGCCTTAATCGAAATAACCCTGGATTAACTTTGTGGAGCACACCCATGAAAGCTGTCGCACTAAAAGCCTATCTGCCCATCCAACACCCGGAATCCCTGCTGGATGTGGATCTCGAAAAACCAACCCCGGTCGGCCGTGAGCTATTAATCGCCGTGGCGGCCATTTCGGTCAACCCGGTTGATACCAAGGTACGCGCGCCCAAAAGCAAGATTGAAACCGATTTTCGCGTACTCGGCTGGGACGCCGTAGGTACTGTCCTCGCAACCGGACCTGAGGCCAGTTTATTCAAAACGGGTGACCAGGTTTTTTACGCTGGCAATATCGCCCGCCCTGGTAGCAACAGTGAATTCCAGGTAGTCGACGAACGTATCGTTGGCCGCAAACCCGTATCAATCAGCAACGCTGAAGCCGCTGCCCTGCCCTTAACCGCAATTACCGCGTGGGAGGGATTATTTGATCGGTTGCAGATTGCGCGCGACAAACAAACCAAACCCAAAAACCTGTTAATCATTGGTGGCGCCGGAGGTGTGGGTTCAATTGCTATCCAATTAGCCAAAGCACTTACCAATGTCAATGTGATTGCGACTGCTTCACGCCCTGAATCGATTGCCTGGTGTCAATCACTGGGTGCTGATTTGGTTGTTGACCACAGCGCGTCTTTAGTCGAACAAATACGCGCGCAGAACATTCACTATGTCGATTATATTTTCTGTTTGAACAACACCGACCAGCACTGGCCAACCATGGCTGAACTTATTAAACCCCAGGGCCTTATTTGTTCCATTGTCGAACTGGCTGGCCAGGTAGATTTAAATCTATTGAAAAATAAATCGGTCAGTTTTAGCTGGGAGCTGATGTTTACCCGCTCACTTTTTGAAACGGATGATATCGTCGAGCAACACCATTTATTAAACCGCGTCGCACAATTGATTGATGACGGCTCAATAAAAACCACACTCAATCAGGTGCTAAGTCCGATCAATGCGGAAAATTTGCGTACTGCCCATGCACAGCTTGAATCTGGCAGGACTGTTGGAAAAATTGTACTTGAACATTGGCCAGCCAATTAACAGATGGAGTGAATACCATGAATATTCTTTTTTCCCCAACCACCGTTGGCAAGATTACCGTTGATAATCGCGTACTTATGCCGCCGATGACGCGCTGCCGCTCCGCGCAACCGGGTGATGTTCCCACAGAATTAATGGCCACATATTATGCACAACGGGCAAGTGCGGGATTAATCATTACTGAAGCAACGCAAATTTCGCCCCACGGAAAAGGTTATTCTTTTACCCCTGGAATTTATTCAGCTGAACAAGTTGACGGTTGGAAAAAAGTCACTGCCGCCGTGCACGCGCAAGGTGGGAAAATATTTTCCCAACTCTGGCATGTTGGGCGCATGTCACATCCGGATTTTCATGCAGGAGAATTACCAGTCGCCCCTTCTGCCGTTCCATTCCAGGGACAAGTGTGGATTTACAATCAGGAAAAGCAACTGGGCGAAAAAGTGGATTGCCCTACTCCACGCGCATTGGAGCTGGGTGAAATCCAGCAAATTATCAATGACTATCGCCAGGCCGCAGCCAATGCCATCGCCGCCGGCTTTGACGGTGTAGAAATCCATGGTGCCAATGGTTATTTAATCGACCAATTCTTACGCACCACCTCCAACCACCGCACCGACCAGTATGGTGGCAGCCAGGAGAACAGATTGCGCTTTTTAAAAGAAGTGGTGACTGCAATTGTGGACCAGGTTGGTGCAGAG
>JAJQJO010000416.1 GCA_021323495.1 Cellvibrio sp.
CACAGCTGCCCCATGAGGTTTGGCTCAACGCAAGGCTCCACACTGCTCAATCTTCACTGCTACAGCAATATGCCCATCTATTTAATATTAATTTGAATCCCGGGCATTGGTTTTTAGTAACCCCGGTGCATTTACATATTGCTCGCAATCATTTGGTGCTAACCGATTATCGCGACCTTCATTTATCAGAGTCAGATTCGTTTCTTCTCTACGAGATTGCCAAAACACGTTGCAACGAAGCTGGGGCAGAACTTGTATTCGGGAGCGCAACAATTTGGTTTTTGCGCACTGATAACTGGTCGGATTTTGTTACTTCGTCACCTGACGCCGCGTGTGGTCACAATATTGAAGTTTGGTCGGCAAAAGGAGCAAATGAATTCGCTTGGCGAAAACTGCAAAATGAAATCCAAATGGAATGGTTTATTCATCCAGTTCAACAACAACGCGAAGAGCATGGTGAAAAAGTGATTAATGGTCTTTGGCTATGGTCGGGGACCTCATTACCTACGGGTTTCAGCGCGAATAATTCCATAGACATCTCTATGGCCCAACCTTATTTATCGCCGTCGCCCACTGATGGACGAGAGAAACACTCCAGTGAACATTTTTTTCCGGCTCTACCTGAGCTAACTTTGCTGGATCAACTCAGTTCTGCAGCATTGAGCAATGACTGGGGCACTTGGTTGGCGTTAGTTATCGAACTTGAGAATAGTTGGTTTAAGCCATTGTGTACAGCGCTGAAGTCACGAAAGCTGGACCAACTACAACTTCACTTAAGCAATAACAATACTCTTTTAAGCATACGCACTAATAACAACGCACTCCGTAAATTCTGGCGCACTCCCACTTTTAAACAGTTGATTACATGACCCCTGCTTCTAACTCTTTCAATTCAACTTCCAGCCAAATTCGCATCCGTCCCATTTTGTTCCGCGAATCTGAAATGCTGCGACAGCAGGGAGTACATCCGGTTTTAGCACGCTTGTTTACGGCGCGGGGCGTAAGAGCCACGAGTGAATTATCGTTCGAACTTAAGTCATTGCACGCGCCAACTGCTCTTCTTCAAATTGAAGCAGCAGCGATATTTCTGGCAAATGCCATTGCATTACAAAAAAAATGTGTGATTGTAGCGGACTACGATTGCGACGGCGCTACGGCGTGCGCAGTTGGAATACGTGGTTTGCGCCTCCTAGGTGCCCAAGTTGATTTTATCGTACCAAATAGGTTTGAATATGGTTATGGTTTAACGCCAGAAATTGTCGAGCTCACTCAACGTACTCATGCGCCGGACATCATTATCACCGTCGACAACGGCATTGCCAGCATTGACGGTGTCGCCGAAGCAAACCGGCGTGGCATTGACGTACTGATCACCGACCACCATTTACCCGCCGATACGCTTCCCAACGCGTGTGTTATCGTGAATCCGAATCAACCACATTGTGAATTCCCCAGCAAGCATTTGGCGGGGGTGGGCGTGATGTTTTATGTTTTATTAGCGCTACGGGCCGAACTTCGGCGGCGTGGTCAATTTGACGCGGTAACTCAACCAAAATTAGATATCCTGCTTGATTTAGTAGCGCTAGGTACGGTAGCTGATGTGGTGAAATTAGATGCAAATAATCGCATCTTAGTAGCGCAAGGCTTAAAGCGCATGCGCTCGGGAAAAATGAATGCCGGGATTTCGGCACTGTTTCGTGTTGCTGGGCGCACTCCACAATTTGCAACGCCCTTTGATTTAGGATTCGCCGTTGGCCCCCGATTAAATGCAGCCGGCCGAATGAATGATATGAAGGTTGGCATTGAATGTTTAATCACCGATGACGAAGGGCGCGCTTGGGAAATTGCGCAACAATTAAATGCATTAAATATTGAGCGACGAGAAAAAGAAGCCGAAATGCAAGATACGGCATTGCTCATGCTCGATGCTTTTGAAGCAAAAGATAGCAATACATTATGTGTGTTTGATGAAAGTTGGCATCAGGGTGTTATTGGTATTGTAGCGTCACGATTAAAAGATAAATTTTATCGGCCAACCATTACGTTTGCTCCTGGCGGGGAAGGAATTATTAAAGGATCAGGACGATCCATTCCAGGTTTCCATTTACGCGATGCATTAGACCTGGTTTCGAAACATGTACCTGGATTAATTCAAAAATTCGGCGGTCATGCAATGGCGGCTGGGCTAACCATCGCTGCTAACGATCTCTCTACTTTTCAAGCGGCCTTTGAACAAGTCGGCAAGCATTTACTAGACCCGGCTCAACTTGAACGCATTATTGAAACCGACGGTGCATTAGAAGACGCGTATTACAGTATTGATTTCATCCAATTATTGGGCCAACAAGTCTGGGGACAAGGATTTCCCGCGCCGACGTTTAGCGATGAGTTTAGATTAATTTCGCAACGTGTGCTAAAAGAACGTCATCTCAAATTAGTGCTGGAAAAAAATGGGCAACGCTTTGACGCCATTTGGTTTGGTCATACAGATAATTTGCCTAACCAAGTTCGGGTCGCTTTTCGCTTAGATGCTAATGAATACAATGGCATAACGCGCGTGCAATTGTTGGTGGAACATGTTGAGGGAATAGTTAATTAACGTCGTATTATTTACTGGTGCACGTCACAAAGGTTACTAGCCCGAGGGTTGCCCGAGGATTGATTACGTATTCCATGATGGCACCAGCTAACATACTTATGAATAAAACGCTTTTCAATACCCATAATGGGAATTATAATTCCTTTTATGGGTACAAATAGAACAGGATTAGCTGACGCACTTTTTTCAAAAGTACAGCAACAGGTACTTGGGCTTTTGTTCGTCAACGCACAGCGGAGTTTTTACACAAATGAAATTGTGCGCTTTGTTGGTTCCGGCGTCGGGGTAGTTCAACGCGAACTCGAGAAATTAGCCGAATCTGAATTAATTACGATCCAGAAAATAGGAAACCAGAAGCATTACCAGGCTAATCCAGACACGCCCATATTTTCAGAGTTACGCTCAATCATGCTTAAGACGGTCGGACTTGCCGATATATTACGTTTAGCACTTTTGTCTTACTCCGATAAAATTCAAGCGGCTTTTATTTACGGGTCAATCGCAGACGGAAGAGATACGGCTAAAAGCGACATTGATCTATTTATCATCAGCAAAGAGTTA
>JAJQJO010000074.1 GCA_021323495.1 Cellvibrio sp.
AGTAAAGCTGAAAAATTGGGTTTTACCCTTGCCGATATCGAGCGCGCAGTAGAAGAGTCGACCCAACAATTTATCCTCGATCAGTTCGATGACATAAACGAAACTATCAATTGCGCTAAAAGAGTTGAGGTATTGCTCGACCAACGCTGCGGCTCGGAGCATGCGCCCTCCATGCGCGCTATCGTTAGCGCGTTGGAAGAATGCCGGGCAGCGCTCAACCATATAGCCAAACACAAGCTGCCTGTTGAGGCGGAGCCTGTCATTGCAATTACCGGGACCGACGTAACCGGCACTGGCGCGGCCCAACCAACTATTAGCAATACCGCATCGGCGTTGGTCTCACGTGAGGCGGCCTTCAAACAGTTGCTGGATATCGCCAAGTTTTTTAGAACAACTGAACCACACTCCCCTGTTTCTTATGCGCTTGAAAAAGCAGTAAAATGGGGCAATATGCCGCTTGACGAGCTTATCGTTGAGCTTATTCCTGACTCTTCGTCACGAAAACATTTCAGTGAACTCACTGGTGTTAAGACTAATGAAGATTAACCAAACCACCTAGCCAAAGAGGATTAGGGATCATGTCCGATAGCATCCACGATAAACTTAAACGCGTTAGAAAGCCCCGGGTCCATATCACTTATGACCTCGAAACAAATGGCACTATCGTTGAAAAAGAAATCCCTTTTGTGATGGGCGTAATGGGGGACTATTCCGGTGATAATGCTGAAGGCAAGAAGTCGCTGAAAGACCGCAAGTTTTCACAAATTGATCGCGACAATTTCAACGATATTATGACCAAGGTTAATCCCCAACTGCGCATGAAGGTGGCAAACCTCCTCGAAAATGACGGCAGTGAAATGTCCGTTAACCTGGACTTCAAAACTATGGAAGATTTTGAGCCACACAGAATCGTGGAACAACTCGAACCATTAAAAAAACTCATGGATACGCGCAATAAACTCAGGGATCTGCTAACCAAAGCTGATCGTTCGGAAGATCTTGAAGCCATCCTTGAAGATGTTTTGAGTAACACTAATGCACTTTCGTCGCTGTCAACTGAACTCGGCGTAGATAATGGCGGCAAAAAAGAGGATTAAACATGTCTAATCAGGATCAATTAGAAAGCCAACAGGCGGAAACGCAGGTTGCGGAGTTAAGCTTTCTTGAGCAAGCAATCAGCGCCACTAAACAAACGTCGCGCGATGAAACTGAAGAGCTGCTCAGGACCTTAACCAGTGAGGCGATGAAAGGTACGGTCAAGTGGGACAAAAACTTGTCAGTAACCATCAATGCAGCCATCAAGGCTATTGATGAAGCTATGTCAAAACAATTGGCAGCCGTTATGCACAATGAAAAATTCCAGAAATTGGAAGGTTCATGGCGCGGCCTCAATTATTTGGTTAGCAATACTGAAACCAGCACCCAGCTTAAAATTCGTATGCTCAACATCAGCAAAAAGGAATTGGGCAAAGATTTGGAAAAAGCGGTCGAATTCGACCAAAGCCAGATTTTCAAAAAAATCTATGAAAGTGAATTTGGTACTGCGGGCGGCCAACCTTACGCAGCATTGATCGGCGACTATGAATTTTCAACTCATCCCGACGATATTTCATTGCTGTCAAAAATGTCCAACGTAGCGGCCGCAGGTTTCTGTCCATTTTTATCTGCAACTTCTCCAAAAATGTTTGGTTTCGATAGTTTTACCGAATTGTCCAAACCACGCGATCTTGAAAAAATCTTTGATTCTGCTGAGTACATCCAATGGCGCAGTTTCCGTGACACCGAGGATTCACGCTTTGTGACCCTGGCAATGCCGCGGGTGTTGGCGCGCCTCCCCTATGGCCAGGCAACCAAACCGGTGGAAGCGTTTGGCTTCGAAGAAGTGCCGCTTAGTAATGACGGTCGCCATACTGAAACAGACCATGATGATTATTGCTGGATGAATGCCGCCTATGCACTAGGCACCACCCTGACAAGAGCATTTTCTGAATATGGTTGGTGTACCGCGATTCGCGGCGCTGAAGGCGGTGGCAAGGTTGAAGGTTTGCCCAGCCATACTTTTGTTAGCGATGATGGTGATACTGACCAAAAATGCCCAACTGAAATTGGCATTACCGATCGCCGCGAAGCAGAGTTAAGTAAACTGGGCTTCCTGCCGATGTGTCACTATAAAAATACCGATTACGCTGTTTTCTTCGGTGCGCAAACAACTCAACGTCCGAAAAAATTCGATGATCCCGATGCAACAGCCAACGCAGCCATCTCTGCGCGGCTTCCCTACATCATGGCCACTTCACGTATTGCGCATTTCCTTAAAACCATGGCGCGCGACAAAATCGGCTCATTCATGGAGCCAGGCGAAGCGGAAGTCTGGTTGAATCGCTGGATTAGCAATTATGTAAATGGTAGTGAAGGCGCCAGCGCAGAAGCTAAAGCCCAGTATCCATTACGCGAAGCACGAGTTGAGGTTAAGGAAGTTCCTGGTCAACCAGGCGTTTACAATGCAGTCGTGTTGATGCGTCCATGGTTGCAAATGGAAGAGTTGACAGCTTCCCTGCGTTTGGTAGCAAATATTCCAAAAGCGGGTTAATTGTTCTCCAGGTTAGTAGCTATCCAAGAGGGGGAAGATGCATCTTCCCCCTTCCTCTTTCAATAAATGGATTGTTGTTGTGTCAGCTCTTAATCCCCAAGGTACATCAGCAGATAAATCCCGGAATGCAGACATCGACGTGCTGGAATCACTTTATCAGCGCAAATCCTATATCACCTCTCTTTCAGGATTTCTCACCGAGCCTGATCCTTACAAAGCGCTTGGTTACTGGCTAGGTAATTTTGAAAATTTAACGCCCGATACTAAAGCCGACGATATTGGTTTTATCATCAACAAAGCGATTGCGCGTATTGATCACCTTATTAATGATCAGGTTAACGAGGTCATCCATCATCCCAGGTTACAAAAGCTCGAAGCTTCCTGGCGCGGACTTTGGTATCTCACAGCACAGGCCGATGGCAGCCGCAATATTAAAATACGTTATCTGGATATCACTTGGGCAGAAATTACCAAAGATATCGAACGCGCACTGGATGTTGACCAGAGCCAACTATTCCAAAAAATTTACAGTGAAGAATATGGAACTCCTGGTGGAGAACCCTATGGAGCCATCATTGGTGACTATGAGATCAGCCATAAACGCTCCCCACGCCATCCGCTGGATGATATTGCGACCCTGGCGGGATTAGGCCAAATTGCGGCTGCCGCCTTTGCTCCGTTTATCTGCGCGGC
Source organism: Cellvibrio sp. (assembly GCA_021323495.1). Classification (GTDB taxonomy): domain Bacteria; phylum Pseudomonadota; class Gammaproteobacteria; order Pseudomonadales; family Cellvibrionaceae; genus Cellvibrio. The sequence goes on from JAJQJO010000074.1 coordinate 3,284, forward strand.
ATCCAGTGAATTTTTTGGCCTGGATTACTTTGCTACCCTGGGCATGCCAATAAATTTACACAGCATTTTTGCACAAACCGAATACATTAAATGGCGCGCCCTGCGCGAAAAACAGGACAGTCGTTTTATCGGATTGACCTTGCCACGGATTTTAATGCGCGAGCCTTATCGCACCACGCCGGGAAGCTACAAGGGTATTTTCTTTTACGAAAAATCCAATCATGAAAACCAGGCGACTTGCCAATTATGGGGAAACTCTGCCTATGCATTTGGTGGAGTATTGATCCGCGAATTTGCAAATGTAGGTTGGTTTGGCCATATTCGTGGAGTACCGCGCGACCAAATCGGCGGGGGCTTATTAACCAACTTGCCTAAAGTTAGTTTTGCTACTGATTCTCATGATATTGCCTGTAAACCTTCCGTCGAAGTCATTATCAGCGACACCATGGAACGGGAACTGAGCGACCTTGGATTAATGCCTTTGTGCCATTGCTATGACACTCCATTCAGTGCGTTCTATAGTAATCAATCGGTACAGCAGCCGCGCAGTCGTTTATCGCGTGCAGATGATATCAATGCAAAACTCTCGGCCATGCTCCAACATGTTTTATGCGCATCCCGTATAGCACATTATTTAAAAGTCATGATCCGCGACAAAATTGGCTCCTTTATTACCGCCGAAGAATGCGAGCGATTTCTTACTATCTGGCTATTTAAATACACTACCGGCCGGGATGATCTGGAGTGGGAGGAACAAGCGCGCTACCCTCTGCGCCAGTCAGCAGTAAAAGTGACTGAACACCCGAATAAACCCGGACAATATCTCTGCGTAATCCACCTGGTACCGCATTACCAACTTGACCAAATGGTCTCGGAGTTGGAACTGGTGACCGAACTGCTGCAGACCAGCTAAAATTACACGCTAACATCAGGAACACTTGGCAATGCGAATCGGGAAAAAACAGGAATTGCGCCCATCGATTCTGGATCGTTTGATGGATGATGAGCCGCATATCCAGATCGAGCAGGATAAAAATCGAACCCAATATTTGCGCGAGCTGCGCAACAGCGTTAAACGCGATTTGGAAAGCCTGCTAAATACCCGCTATAGGATGCAATCACCGCCGGAGGAGCTCAAGGAAATAGAATGCTCCATTTTGAATTATGGGCTGCCAGATCTAGCCACGGTCAATATTGCAGACATAGAAAAAAAAAGGGCATTCACTAAAAATCTGGAAAAAACGCTCCGGACATTTGAGCCCCGTTTTAAATCAGTGAAAGTGATTCATATTGATAATAAAGATACCACTGACAGAACACTTAGATTTCGTATAGATGCAACACTTCATGCAGATCCAGCGCCCGAAGTTATCATTTTCGATTCCGTTTTAGATCCGGTTTTTAGAACTGTGAAAGTAGAAGAATCAAAACATGGCTGATGAATTACTTCCCTATTACGAAAAGGAACTCGCCTTTATCCGGCAAATGGGTTCCGAATTTGCTAAAGAGCATCCAAAAATTGCTGGCCGGCTGGGTATCAGCGCCGACACAATTGAAGATCCCCATGTCTCGCGCCTGATTGAAAGCTTTGCTTATTTAAATGCACGTATCCAGCATAAACTGGATGATGACTTTCCCGAGCTTAGCGATGCCCTGCTGACAACATTGTTTCCACATTATTTGCGCCCAATCCCATCAATGGCGATAGTCCAATTGGTCCCCAACCAGGACCAACTGGAAGCAAGTTATGAATTACCAGCACAAACAATATTGGAAACCGAACAATTCCAGGGTGAAAATTGCCGGTTCACTACCGTGTACGACACTGAACTATTGCCCCTGGTGGTCAAGGAAGCGAGTTTGGTAGGGCGTCCTTTTGCAACACCCGGGGCAAATGCTGTCCGGGGGGCAGGTGGGGTGCTTCGCCTGCGGCTTAAAACATTTAATGACACTATTAACCTTCATGAATTGCGCCCGAATCGTTTGCGCTTTTATTTAAAAGGACAACCGCAACATATTCATCCCCTTTACGAGATGATACTCAACGAGTCACAGCAGTTAGTGCTGGCCACTTCCGAGACGGATACAAAACCGGTCTTTTTAGGGAAAAATTTCATTAAAGCAGTGGGGTTTTCCGATAAGCAAAGCTTGCTGCCTTATCCGGCATCGTCGTTTTCCGGCTATCGTTTATTAAGTGAATTTTTTGTTTTCCCGGAAAAATTCATGTTCATTGATATCGAAGGTTTAGCTAACTTTATTCCGGACTACACCACCACAGAATTAAATTTGTATCTCTATTTGAACCGGTCAGACGTGGAGCTTGAACATAATGTCAATGCCAACACGTTTGTGCTGGGCTGTACACCAATAATCAATTTGTTTGCCCACAAGGCAGACCCGATAAAAATTGAACATACACAACGTGAATATCAGGTAATTGCGGACGCCCGGCGGCCAACCGGATACGAAATTTATTCCATTGATAAAGTTATAGCGAGTAGTGCCGCTGGTATACAGGAAAAATTTTTGCCTTTCTATGGGCTTAAACATGAACACCTTGACTTGCAAACACAGTCATTCTGGTTTGCAGCACGCAGGCACGCCAAGCTCGGCTATGGCGAGCGCGATGAAGGGACGGATTTATTTCTCAGTCTGGTTGACTTGAACTTTAATCCAAACCTGCCGGAAGACCGGACCCTGATTCTCGATACCACATGTAGCAACCGGGATCTACCGGCAAAGCTACCCTTTAATCTTGAACAACCAAAACTGCAGTGTGTTAACGCCGCACCGCCCTGTGAAAAAATTCGTTGCCTGACCCAACCATCAACAGCTATCCGCCCTCCACTCAGGGACGGGGCACGCTGGCGATTATTATCCCATTTAAACCTGAACCATTTATCCATCACCGGATCGCAAAACGCGACAGATGCATTAAAGGAAATATTGCGCCTTTATAATTTTAAAGATTCCTCAGCTACCAGGGCATTGATTGACTCCATCCAATCAGTCAGTGCCAAAGGGGTTAATGCACCGCTTAATATCGATGGCAGGGTAACATTATGTCGCGGCATTGAAATTGAAATAGAACTTGACGATTCCCAATTTACCGGCAGCAGCAGTTATTTATTTGCAACGGTGCTGGAGCATTTTTTTGGGCTCTATTGTTCTGTTAATTCATTTACCAGATTGTTGGTTAAACGCAAAAATAAAGAAGGTTATTTAAAAAAATGTCCTCCACGAGCTGGCGACAAAATACTTCTGTAATAGACCTGTTGCTAAAAGCACCACAGGAATACAGCTTTTTTCAAGCGGTACGACTGCTTGAGCGCGCAATATTACTTAAGGAGTCAGCTTCGGTTCCCGAACACTTTCGAGCCAGAAAACACAATCCGGTTGCACAGTTTGCACCACCGTCTACTGAGGTATTACGCTTTAAAACGCGCACCTCTTTTAGCTTTCCAAACAATGAAATTTTCTCCATTTCAGCCGGTGCAGAACAATCTTCCGTAGTGCCCTGGGAAATGCAAATAAATTTTATGAGCCTCGCAGGCAGTATGGGCGTATTACCCTACCACTATACGGAACTGATATTACAGCGGCTAAAACAGAAGGATGAGTCACTGCTTCGCTTTCTGGATCTTTTTAATCACCGTACCATATCGCTGTTTTATCAAGCCGGTACCAAATATTCGCTACCAATCGAATATGAGCGCAAAAAATTAAATACCAATCTTAAAAAAAGCAAATCAATTTCCTCTCAAGCTTTGCTGTCCATGATTGGATTAGGCACGCAAGGACTGACGGAAAGGTTACAGGTCAGGGATGAATCCTTATTGTTTTACAGCGGCCTGCTGACCCAAAAAGTCAGGACATCCTCAGGCTTGAGGCAAATACTGTCAGATTATTTTGACCTGCCGGTAAGGATCCAGGAATTTGTCGGGCAATGGCAAGAACTTATTCCCGATATCCGTACCCAGATTGCATCAAAGCTGGAGCCCAAAGGCCAAAATGCTGCACTGGGACGATCCGCAATGCTCGGAGCCAGGGGCTGGATCGCGCAAGGAAAAATCCGGATTTTGCTTGGGCCACTAAACAAAGACCAGTTTTATCGTTTTGCACCTGGCACCAAAGCATTAACGGCCATGAATGATATGGTGCAATTGTATCTGGGGTTAGAGCATGATTATGAATTTGTGATCGAAGTAAAACGCGCGGACTTACCCAATAAAATTACGCTCAATCAAAAAGCACCACCCATTTTAAGTTGGAATACCTGGTTGTCGACCCGTGAGCAAAAAAACGCAATCGCTGCAAATGAAACATTAAAAATTACCGTATCAGCCAAACGTTTGGCTTGATAAGCGCACACAAACATTCAACATTTTAATAGTAGTTAAGGATAGAGCCATGATTAATATCGATCTAAAATCACTCGTAGTAAAACTCAATGAACAATGCCGTAATGCGCTTGAAGGTGCGGCGGGATTATGTTTGTCGCGCACCCATTACAATGTTGAGATAGAACATTGGCTACTTAAATTACTTGAAATACCCGACAGTGATATTTTGGTTGTATTGGAAAAATTCGATATCAATATTGGAAACCTTGTGCGTCATCTCAACCGTGAATTGGATGCAATCAAAACCGGTAATTCACGCGCACCCGCGCTATCACCCACTATTGTTGATCTGGCCAAAAATGCCTGGATACTCGCCTCCGTTGAATATGGCCACAACAAAATTACCTCGGCCCATATCCTTGCTGCATTACTTTTGGACGAAGGCTTGCGCCGCGCGACTGAAGCGACCAATGGCGAGCTGAAAAAAATTGTTCCAGAGTCACTGCGCGAGGTTGTGCGCGGGATCATTGGTACTACCGGCGAATCGAAACAAGCTGGCAAGGGTGATGTCGCTAGTGGAGACAATGCTACATTTGCTGCACCAAGCAAAACACCCGCGCTGGATAAATTCACGGTCAATCTCACCGAAGCAGCGAAAAACGGCAAAATTGACGCGGTGTTAGGGCGCGATGATGAAGTGCGCCAGATAGTCGATATCCTTATTCGCCGCCGACAAAACAACCCCATCCTGACTGGCGAAGCCGGTGTGGGAAAAACTGCAGTCGTTGAGGGTTTTGCGCTGCGCATTGCTTCCGGTGACGTGCCGGACCAATTAAAAAATGTCACTATCCGCAGTCTGGACCTGGGTCTATTACAGGCCGGCGCCAGTGTAAAAGGTGAATTTGAAAATCGCTTGAAATCGGTTATCGCCGAAGTTAAAGCCTCACCTGAACCCATCATTATGTTTATTGATGAAGCGCATACCTTAATCGGGGCAGGTGGAAAAGAAGGCCAGGGGGATGCAGCCAATCTGTTGAAGCCTGCATTGGCCCGTGGAGAATTGCGCACTATCGCTGCCACCACCTGGGCAGAATATAAAAAATACTTTGAACGCGATCCTGCCTTAACCCGTCGTTTCCAGGTGGTGAAAATTGAGGAACCCGACGAAGAAAAAGCTATCAATATGATGCGCGCCATTTCCGAGATGTTACAAAACCATCACCGCGTAAGAATTATGGACGAAGCGATTGTAGATTCAGTGCGCCTTTCCAGCCGCTACATCACCGCGCGCCAATTACCCGATAAATCCGTAAGTCTTTTAGACACCGCCTGTGCCCGTGTTGCGCTCAGCCAAAGCTCAACACCTGCCGCAATTGAAGATACCCGCCGCCAAATAGTGCAATGCACTGCAACGATTGAATCGCTCGGTCGTGAGAACGCCTCACACGGCAACTATGCGGAGCGTTTATCCCAGCTTGATGCTGAAAAGCAACAACTCCAAAACCAACTGCATGAACAGGAAACCCAATGGCACGTGGAACTGGAAAAGGTAAAAGCAATACAAGCGCTACAAAAACAAATCGAAGATGATTTCCATGCGCGCAGGGATAATAAAGATGCGGCCAATGTATTGAGTGACGCTGATTTGGCCAGCCTGCGTGCACAACTTGATGCATTGCGCGCGGAGCTCGCTGCACTGCAAGGTGAAACACCGCTTATCAAAGTGAATGTGGATAGCCAGGCAATCGCTGAAGTCGTGGCCAATTGGACCGGCATCCCGGTGGGCAAAATGGTATCCAATGAAATCAAGGCGATCCTGGATTTACAAACCGCGCTGGGTGAGCGGGTTATTGGCCAACCCCATGCGCTGGAAGCAATTGCCCAAAGTATTCGCACATCGCGCGCCGGTCTAACAGATCCGCGTAAACCGATCGGGGTCTTTTTTATGGTTGGCTCCAGTGGGGTAGGTAAAACTGAAACCGCACTGGCATTGACCGATATCCTCTATGGCGGCGAACAAAATATTACTGTCATTAATATGTCGGAATTTAAAGAGGAACATAAGGTTTCCATGTTATTGGGCTCACCACCAGGTTATGTAGGTTATGGTGAAGGAGGTGTGTTAACTGAAGCTGTCAGACGCAAACCCTACAGTGTGGTTTTGCTTGATGAAATGGAAAAAGCGCATCCAGGTGTGCAGGATATTTTCTACAACCTGTTCGACAAAGGCACCATCAAAGATGGTGAAGGTCGCGATATCGATTTCCGTAACACCGTTATTATCATGACCTCCAATGCCGGTGAAGAACACATCCGCGCCATGTGCGCAGCACAGGAGGAGCGTCCTGATCCGGAAGTATTGTTGGATAATTTCCGCCCGCAATTATTGCGCTATTTCAAACCGGCGTTCCTTGGTCGCACTACGGTCATTCCTTATTATCCGCTCAGTGATGATGATTTGATGAAGATTTGTGTCATCAATATGAATCGCATCAGGAAGCGTGTTAAAGGGCATTACAACGCAGAATTCACTTACGATGAAGATGTGTTGCTGCACATACTGGCGCGCAGCCAGGAAGTAGACACTGGCGCACGTAATATCGAAAACATCCTGACCCGCACCCTGTTGCCGGCTTTGGCCGCTGAATGCCTCGGAAAAATGGCTAACGGCGAAACTATTAACAGCATCCATGTGGGCGTTACCGAAGAAGGCCAGTTTAATTACCAGATTCTATAAACGATAACGCCGTCAGTTAGTCTCGCTGGCGGCGTATTTATGATATGAATCGGCTCGATTATTATTTACCTGTTTCATTTATTCCGGGCAAGGATTTGCTATGGCATTTTTCATCGGCGCTAAAGCCGTATTATTTTCATCGGTACCTACGGCTGATGAAGCAGTGCATGTGGCCCGGGAATTGGCGTACAAACCAAATCCCGCATTTATCTACCATCTTTATATCACCAACATTGTGATCGCCAATGACTGTCTCATATAAAATTATCCAGGATTTTTGCACCATCACACACGATATGCTTGTTGCGTACAGGCAGTATCTTTTGTTGCTGGTGATATTTTGTGCGCAGTATACCTATAGCAATAGCTCCTCAGCGCCTTCCACCGATGCACTGTTTTCTGCGACCACTGCAGCAGCTTATCAGGACCTTATCCGGGAACACAACAACGGCGCGAAAACGGCAGATCTGGATCAAATTACCAAGCTGGCTGAAGCTGCACGGGAAGCCAATAATTCCGTTACCGCAATGACCACCATTTTGCAAAATATGCCGGCGATCCTCCAGCAAATTAACTCGCCACAGATACAACAGGTTACTGCTCTAGCCCTATCCCTTCATGGAATAGAGATTGCCAAATCATTATTGTCCCAGGCGAAAGATCAGGGCGATAATGTTAGTGAGGCGCGGATAACCTTTGAAATAGCAAAATACTATGCAAATGAAGCACATTGGCCTGAGGTGGCAAGGCTGCTAAAGAATGCAACGATCATTGAGAGCCTCGCTAAAGAAGATGCAGATGAGGCAAATTTATTGATTGGTACGGCCTTGCAACAACAAAAAAAGCATCGTGAAGCCATGACATATTATGAAAAAATAAAATTCGGATCAGTTCATTATCGCTTGGCGCAATTAAACTTCGCTACGGCAAATATTCGCCAGGATTGGTGGACCGACGCGCATCTGGCGATTCAAAGCGCACTCAAAATCAACGGCACCAAAAAAGATGAATTGGATTATCGCCTCTATACAGTATTAGGTTTTTCCCAAATTCAATATGGTTTCTATCGGGACGCGAGGGAAAGCTTCCGCAATGTTGCTATTAACAGTGAATATACCAATCGGGCCCTGCTCGGATTGGGCATGGCGGCACTGCACCAGGAAGATTTTATTGGGGCCTTAAACGCCTTCAATCATTTGCGCGAAAAACAGGAGGAGGATATTTCAATAGCTGAATCCTATTTACTAGGTGCTTAGGAATAACAAACAGCTGCGTCGGTTATTTGAAAAACTTAATATCATTAACGATTTGCTTGCCCAACCACTTACAAATAGCCGAAGCAACACATTGACGAATATTAAAATGAATCTTGAGCAAAGCTATCAAGCCCATGCGCAAAAACTGCTCACAAAAGAGCAAGAGTCAATCCAGAGTTATTTAAGCCAGTCCCAGTTTGGATTGGCAACACTTTATGACGGAAAGTAGTCCGATGCGTTTATTTATTTTATCCACAGCATTTGTATCTTTGCTCCTGTTGGTCGGTTGTAGTTCCACCGAGCCACAAGAGGCCACATTACGCGATCTTGACATCCAGTCCTCCGGAGATGAAACAACACCGGTATTTGTTAAGTCCAAAAATGAGGCAGAAATCAAAAAAGCCTACAATGACTACCTGAACTCCGCATCCGCACAAGAAAAAGGACGGCGCGCAGCCATGGGACGTCTGGCTGAACTGGAAATGGCCGAATTAAACAAACTGGATGACACACGGGGTAGCGCTCAAACCAACACCGACACCACTGCCGCCTATCGGGAATCAATACAGCGCACCATTAATTTGCTATCCACATCACTTGCAGAATATCCGGAAGCAAAAGACAACGATCGAGTCATGTATCAGTTAGCACAAAACTATGAAAAACTGAATTTACCGGATGAGTCATTAAATGTGCTCACACAACTTGCTGCGCAGTTTCCGCAATCAATCTATTATCCGGAAGCACAATTCCGTATAGCGGAACATGCTTTCATTACAGGCGATTACCTGACTGCTGAAAGCGCCTATTCCGAGGTCTTATTTACCGCAGGTGAAAATGAGTTCTACGAACGGTCATTATTAAAGCGCGGCTGGGCGCGTTATAAACAAGGTCTTTTTGCTGAAGCGACCGAGGACTATGTCACCACCATCAAACATAGAAAGTTTGGCGATTATCAAACCCTGAGCGGGAATGAGAAAGACGATTTCGATGAATATTTCAGGGCACTGGCACTAGCCACTATTAACCTGGGTAATACCGACGTGCTCAAGGAATATTTCACCGATCCATCTGAATCGAACTATCTCTATCATGCGCATCAGGTAATTAGCTCGCTTTACCTAACCCAACAACGCTACACCGATGCCAATAAAACATTGGATAACTTTATTGCGGGCAATCCCGATTCCGACCAGGTTCCGGAAGCTTACTTGCAGCAGATTGAGGTGTTTAAAAAAGCAAACCTCAATAATCAATTTGAAGTAGCAATGGAAGCATTTTATCAACGGTTTAATGCCAGGAGCCCGTATTGGAACGGCAAAGAAAATTCCCCGGCTTATAACACTATAAAGCAAACCATGCGTGACAATATCTTGCTGGTTGCCGATGCCCAACAGCAGGAATACAGAAAATCCAGAAAACCGGCTAACCTTGCAGCTGCGAATGAATGGTATCAACGCTACCTTAGCCAATATCCATCCTATGCACGAAAAGACAAAGTATATACGGCATACGCTGAATTACTCGCAGCCCAAAATATGAATGCAGAAGCGCTCGGCTATTTCGAAAAGGCAGCTTATGATGGCGATATAGTGTTGGACAAAGAAGCTGCTTACGCCACGATTGATTTGACCGACAAGCTCCATAAAGCCCAACCTGATAATCCACGTTGGCTTGACTTGCATCTCACCTATTCACTGCGCTCTGTCCAGTTATACCAAGCGGAACCCCGCTATCAACAAGTCAGCCTGCATGCGGCGGAACTCGCTTACAACACCAAGCGCTATGCAGAGACTATTGCATTTGCCGACACCATATCGGGAAGCGCCGCAGACAGTATTCGCAATGATACAAACTACATTAAAGGCCTGGCTTATTTAAAATCAAACAATCCGGTGGAATCTGAAAAAATATTCGCAGACCTTATGTTGTCCGCAAAAAATACTGCCGACAAAACCCGCTTCAGCAACAGTCTTGCCCTGGCAATATATCAACAGGCGCAAGCCAATGTCCGCGATGCCAAAATTGATGATGCAATTACCAATTACGCGCGTGTCGCAAAACAAACCGGCGGGTCAGATATCGCGCCTGATTCTCTCTATGAAGCAATCAACCTGGCGGTAAAAA
>JAJQJO010000417.1 GCA_021323495.1 Cellvibrio sp.
GCTTACACGGTTGACAGCCAATGGCGCAATCGCCATGAGTTTCCCCAAGGCCGCGCGGAGATTGTAGAATTTTTAACGCGCAAATGGGCGAAGGAAAATGAATATCGTTTGATTAAAGAATTGTGGGCTTACGAAGGCAACCGCATTGCCGTACGCTTTGCCTATGAATGGCACGACGTTGCAGGCCAGTGGTTTCGCTCATATGGCAATGAAAATTGGGAGTTTGATGAACAGGGCCTGATGCAAAAACGTTACGCCAGTATTAATGATTTACCTATTGCGGAAAGCGAACGGAAATTTCGTTGGCCACAAGGCCGCCGTCCCGATGATCATCCAGGTTTGAGTGATCTGCAGCTGTAGGGAATAAAGTTCGAAATAAAAAATGCCGCAACTAGTGCGGCATTTTTCGATCTTATTGTGGTAATTATTCTGTCATTTCCCCAGCAGGAAACAGCTGCGTAATGACATCAGGCACAAAGGGACGGCCGCGCTCATTTAACGAGGTGCCGGTAATCCTGGCAGCCAGCATTAATTTGCTGTCGCGCTTGCGATAGATATGTTGCACAAAATCAAACCGCACACGGGATGACTGCTCAACATGCACATCGACATAAAACTCATCACCACTCACCAGTGGCAATTTATAATCCAACTCTGCACGCAGCACCACCAGATTAATTTTCTGGCGCGCCAGCTCGGCAAAATCAATTCCTCTGGATAACAAATATTCATGGCGCGCATGCTCCAAATAATTTTGATAGACACTGTTGTTTACAATGCCTTGCATATCACACTCATAATCACGCACTTTAAAATCGAGGGTAAATATTTTCTTATCCATGAATCAGCTCTTTAGTTCACTACTGACGCAAATACATCAAAATACGTCGGGAAAGTTTTGGCAGTGCATTTCGGATCATTGATACGCACGGGTACACCACCAAAGGTTGCAAGCGAAAAGCACATCGCCATACGATGATCGTCGTAAGTATCAATCGCGGCATTTGGGATCAGGTTTTTCACCGGAGTAATGCGCAACCAGTCTTCGCCTTCCTCCACCAGCGCCCCGAGTTTGCGCAGCTCGTTCGCCATAGCCGCAATGCGGTCCGTCTCTTTCACACGCCAGCTGGCGATATTCGTCAAGCGCGAGGGACCGTCACAAAAGAGCGCGACTACTGCAAGCGTCATCGCTGCGTCAGGGATATGGTTAAAATCGCGATCAAAGGCTTTAAGTGGTAGCGACGGTGCCGATGCTTCAATCCAGTTTTCGCCTTTGGTAATAGTCACACCGATAGCGTCGAGCGCATCGGCAAAAGCCACATCCCCCTGGATACTCCTGACGCCTACACCTTGCACCCGTAAAGGACCACCACCAAGAGCGCCCGCCGCGAGGAAATAAGAAGCGGAGGAGGCATCGCCTTCCACATATACGGTCCCCGGACTGACGTAACCCGTCGCCGCAGGAACCGTAAAACGTTCCCAACCATCGCGCACCACGTCAACGCCAAACTGGGCCATCAACTTCAGGGTGATTTCAATGTAAGGCTTGGAAATCAGCTCACTCACCAATTCAATTCGGGTTTCTTTGCCCGTCATCGGCAGTGCCATTAACAATGCGGTCAGGAATTGGCTGGAGACATCGCCACGGATTTTGATGCTGCCAGTCGCCGCGATTTGCGCCGGCTTGATCAGCAGCGGCGGAAAGCCTTCCTGCCCGAGATAAGTAATGTCAGCGCCGATTTGACGCAACGCATCCACCAAATCGCCAATCGGACGCTCATGCATACGCGCCACGCCGTGCAACTTGTATGTACCACCGCTCAACGCCAGTGCCGCCGTCAGCGGGCGAAAGGCCGTACCGGCATTGCCAAGGAACAGATCCGCCTCTTTATTGGGGAAACCGCCGCCGGAACCAACCACGCGATAATCGTTGTCGCCAATCCTGGTCACATTCACACCCAATGCCGCCAGAGCTTCAAGCATGCGGTCAGTATCGTCGGATTTCAGTAAGTCGCGGATGTCCGTCTCGCCCTTGGCCAGCGCCGCCAGCAGCAAGGTGCGGTTGGAGATGCTTTTGGAGCCAGGCAATTGGACAGTACCCTGGGCGCGGGTTACGGGAGCGAGATCGAGAAATTCCATCATGAACCTATTTATCGTGAGGGTTATCGGCGTGCCGCCGATGCAGTAAAGCGACCAAAGAGCAGGTAAAGCACCACGTCATCAAGCAGCCGCAAAAGTGAAGCGCGCATGATAACCGCATAAACCGCCGCTGGCATTAGCGCAAAGCTGATTTTTGGGGTTGACAGCGCGCACTCCTATCGCCAAAATGCGCGCCTCATTTATGGCTAGATAGCTCAGCCGGTTAGAGCACAGCACTCATAATGCTGGGGTCGGCGGTTCAAGTCCGCCTCTAGCTACCATATTTGTAAAGGTTTGCAGGTTAGCGCTTGCAAGCCTTTTTTATTTTCTTGCTATAAAGTTACCATTCCTCCCCTTAAAACATCTTTTCTTGCTATAAAATACAAAAACAACCTCCAGTATTCCCAAAGAGAAAACCATGAAACTACTCGCAACATTAGTAACCCTACTTTCAATTTCATTGAATACAGCTGCATTCGGAGGTATAGATAATGGAGTTGTAATTGAAGTTCGAGTAGATAAATCAGGACTAGGTTACGTGGCATTTGGCAGCCCCCTTACTTCTCAACCACCTACCTGCACGCAAGCAGGCTATGCAAATGCGCTGGCTTTCAATACCAATGAAGCGGGTGGACGAGCCATATTGTCAATTGTGTTGGCAGCGCAAGCATCAGGGAAAAAAATAAATGCTAGAGGGACAGGCACATGCTCTTTATATGGAGTTATGGAAGACTGGAACTGGGGCTTAATAGCTAATCCCTAAATAAATCCATGCAGTGGAAATTGCAAGCTGCAGGTCACATTCCATGGATAAAACGCGAAAATCGCTTATCTCCGAAACACCGAGTTATGTTGCACACTACCTGGATTCACCCACCCATTGCGCCCCGCCTGCAAGTGCGTAGCGCATGTAGGTGCAAATTTATCAAATCAATTCACTTTGACTGTTAATGTTGAAATCCCACAACAAGAATAATAATAAAAAGAATGATTGATACCCCTTTCCAGAAT
>JAJQJO010000418.1 GCA_021323495.1 Cellvibrio sp.
TATTACGGTCTTGCGCCTCAATTGATTTCAATCGAACGATGTAGCGTAGAATTTCCTTTTGCAGGCTCGGAGTGAGTTCATCCCAGCCCTGCTTCGCAAGCTGGTTTTGCGCTAACGCCTCACTGAACCAGCCGGGCACCGGATGGGTGGGACCCGGTTTATAATCGGCATCAAATTGCAGTTTTATTTCCACCTGGCTACCCACTTTTGTGTTGGAGGCCTTAAGCACTTCACCGCTCAAATACAAATAAAAACTCCCGTCGCCCGCAGGCATCATATTAATATGCCACGGCGGCTCAGGTTTACTGTTTACCTGCACCAACACGGGAAGTGGCTTGCGCCAGTTTTCCTTTAATTGCGTAGCCAGTTGCGCGCTAACAGGCACATAAGGATTTATTCCACGTTTTTTGATCGTTGCGGTAAAGACAATACTGGTCATAGCATAGCCACGAATGTTTTTTTGGAGTCATTGTAAAGTAACTATTCGCTCCAGGTATTTCAAGACTTCGGGAGCTAGCCTGGCGAGGTCGACCTATCACGATTTTTCCCTTAAAAAAAATCCCCCGCCAGGATGGACTGGCAGGGGATTTCACGATCAAACAGTCTGCTTGTTAATGCAGATGGTTAATACACATCGCGCAAATAACGCTTGTCCATATTCAACTTACGAATGTAATTGACCGTTTCCGCTTCATCGAATTTTCCGTACTGCTGGATAATATCGCGCAGGGCCTGGTCCACATCTTTGGCCATACGGCTCGCATCGCCGCAAACGCAGAAATAGGCGCCCTCTTCCAACCAGTTCCAAATGGCTTCACCTTGCTCACGCATACGGTCTTGCACATAAATTTTTTGTGCCTGGTCGCGCGAGAAGGCGAGGCTTAATTCGTTGAGCACGCCATCTTTTTGGAATTGCAATAATTCATCCTGGTAATAAAAATCGGTCGCTGCATGTTGCTCGCCAAAAAATAGCCAGTTTTTGCCTCGGTCACCGCGTGCCTGGCGCTCTTGCAGGAAGCCGCGGAAAGGCGCAACGCCCGTGCCCGGGCCAACCATAATCAATGGGGTATGCCCATTGTCCGGCACATGGAAATGTTTACTGGGCTGTACAAAAACCGGAATATCTACAGCGTCGGCACGATCCGCCAAAAATGTAGAAGCAACACCTTTGCGAATTTTTTTACTGTCGCGGAAGCGGGTGTAACGCACTGCGGAAACGGTTAAATCAATCCGTGTTGGTTGGGCTTTGGGGCTGGAGGCGATGGAATATAAACGCGGTTGCAGGCGTTTTAACAGCGGGATCAATTCGGCGATGTCCGCGCGTATCGGAAACTCCTGCAGGATATCCACCAACTGGCGGCCGTAGAGCCAATCTTGCAGTTCTTTTTTATGCTCGGCATCAAGCAAGGTTTTTAATTCCTTGCTATTTGCGCGCTGCGCAATAAACGCTAATGCCTCCAGGCTGGGGCGGCAAATTTCATAATTTTCAAGCAGTGCCTGGTGCAATGGTTTTTCGTGGGTGTCCACCACTACCGGTGCATCTGCGTTTAAATTGAGCGCCTGCTCCAATTCAAAGACATATTCAGGGCAGTTTTTTGGCCAGATGCCAAGCGCATCGCCCGCCTCATAGGTGATGCCCGAGGTGCCCAAATCAAAACCAAATTGACGTACGTCTTTGCCCGAACCCGGCGCGTTCAAACGCTTGTTGATAACCAAACGTGAGCCATAAGGATTAGCTTTGCTATAAGTGGCAGGCGAAGAAGGTGCCGCAGGCGCAGTAGCAGATGTGATGGTGGTTACAGTCATTGACGATGGCTGGTTCGCAGCAGAGGCTTTTGTAACAGAAGTCAGGGGCGCTAATTGCTCCTTGAGCTTAGCAAACCATTCCGCTGCCGGCACCTCAAAATCAGTATCGCAATCGACCCGCTCTACCAGCGCCCTGGCGCCCAGTGCTTGCAAACGTGCAAATAATTTTTTGCCGTGGCCGCAAAACTGATCGTAATTGGAATCCCCCAAGGCCAACAGTGCAAATTGTAATTGGCTTAATTCAGGCGCGGATTCGCTGCTCAGCTGGCTCCAGAAATCGCCGCCATTGTCAGGCGCATCACCATCGCCAAAAGTGCTGGTGACAAATACCACCAGTTTATTGGCCACTAATTTTTCCAGGGTGTAGTCATTCATCGATTGGAAATTCACTGCCCAACCCTGTGCTGACAATTGTTGCGCAAATTGTTCGGCGAGCGCTTCTGCGTTACCGGTTTGCGATGCCCAGAGCAGCACCAGTTCCGGTTTGGCTTGTGCAGGCGCAGCAGATGCCACCCCCATAGGCAAGACGCGGCTAAACATTCCGGCCAGCAAACCATTTACCCAGGTGCGATGGGTTGGATTGATCGGTGCATCGGCAGGCAGTGCGGGCACTGCGGAGATTAATGTAGCGGTCGCTTGCAGCCCACTGATATAGCCACCTAAATAGGTGCGTTCGGCCTCGGAAAAAATGGGCGCTACGGCTTCAGCCACGCCGATTTTTTCGGAGAAGGCTTTAATCAACGTCATACTGGTTTCCTCCGCCACAGCGGCAAAGGCCATGGGGCTGGTGTAATCATAATGATGCGCGGCAGGGTTTTCCGTTACATCCGGTTCAATTGCCTCGACAAATACCTCAACACGTTTAAGCGCAACAGCGGCGATTTTTAATTCGGGTTGCTGCGATATCGCATCGATTTTATCGCTGGTTACCGCGTTGATGCAGAGGTTATCGCCATAAACATCGTTCCAGTGGATAGGTGCAAAACAACAGCCGGGCTGCACGCGGTCGGTCACTACCGCAGGCAAAATGGCATAGCCCCGGCGCGAGCGAATTTCAACTTTATCCTTATTTTTAATACCCAACTCAGTCGCATCTTGTGGATGGATTTCTACAAAGGTGCCGGGATTTAATTTATTCAGTGTGGCAATTTTTCCCGTCTTGGTAAGTGTGTGCCATTGGTGCTGCACGCGGCCGGTATTCAACACCAGCGGAAATTCTGCATCGGGCATTTCCGCCGGGTTTACGTGGGGGCGCGCGTGAAAAACGGCCTTGCCGGAGTCAGTTGCGAATTGCAATAAAGGCACACTGCCATCATCAATTATTTTTAATGGTTGGTTGGTACC
>JAJQJO010000075.1 GCA_021323495.1 Cellvibrio sp.
GTGATGGGCTTGTTTAACTTTGCAACTTCAAGTCCTGCCAAAATGAATCCACCCGAGGCGTAAAGTGAACTGGATTCGCGTTTTGTCGGAACAGGTTGATCGCCTGCCGTTTGTACCTGGCCAAGAATGCCATTGGACAAAATATAATTATTTAGTCCGGCCCATCCTTTCAATACATGGGGTAAATAGGTTTCGCGATCCAGGAGCCCATGATTTATTCCGAAGGCCATCGCGTAAGTAAAGAATGCCGTGCCCGAGGTTTCAGGTTCCGGATGGGCCTTCAGGTCTAATAAGCTTGCTCGCCAAAGGCCATCGACCTGTTGCAATTTAGCAATACTACCCAACATTTCCTGGAAAAGTTTTACATATTGAGGCCGCGATGGGTAATCCTCAGGCATAGATTCAAGCATTCGTGCGAGCCCTGCGACTACCCATCCTTGCCCGCGTGACCAGAATATTTTTTTACCGTTCGCTGATCGGCGTTCGATAAAACGTTCATCACGGGCAAAAAGTTTCTCCTTATGATCGAACAAGCGATTGTAGGTTCTCCAATATTGCACATCCATCGCATCGATATATTTTCTATCGCCCGTTATTTCTGACATACGGGTCAACACCGGCGGGGCCATAAACAATGCGTCGCACCACCACCACACCAGACGTTTAGGCTCAGGTGTAAGTCTGAGATATGGAACTGTGTAATCAAGGCGTTGCATCAGCGGCATCAACATACCCGGCGAGCCGGTGCGCAGAAAGAGGGATTGATAAAGGTCACCTATCGCTTGGTCGTCCGCATTAATCAAGTGCACTGGTGCGCCGCCACCCTGATGCGCGTAATTGAACCGACGCGCGGTTTCTGAAGTAAAGGTAGCCACATCCGGGACGCTTGTATAATCGACAAGTTTTTGCGCTCCGACAAAAAATGTTGCTGAAATCCAATTTGTGTTAATACCCCATTTCCCTGGTATCGGATTTGTTTCAATTTTCTTGAGTCGCGCTACTTCAGCAGAGGCGAGCCTCTTTACGACAGATATAACCGTCTCCGGGTCGGGAATTTTTGTTGGGCTGAATGTCTGATGGGGCGCAATTGTTTGAACAGAATCATCCGCTTTTACTGAATTCGTTATGAAGGTGCCTGGATAAACTAGCAATATGAGAACAAGATATTTTTCGATACCCTGCATGCATTTAAATTTTTTAATCATCTTTCAGAGTGCTCCGATTAATGAGATTCAACAGGTGAAATTTTGAAAGGTGTTGTTGGGGTATCCGGATTTATGTACCGCATGAATGCCAGCGTCAGGAGAGGGCATTGGCTTTTTTTCCGGAATTGGGCGCTATTGCAAATGGAATAAAAAAGGCTGTCGGGATTTTGCCCACGGCAGCCGAGCTGAAAACAGTTTTTAGAATTTGGCGCTGATACCCAAAGTGAAGGTGCGGCCAATGACAGTTTCAAAGAGCGGGTCTTCACGTTTGCTGTCAATGTAGAGAGTGTTACGTTCATCCGTCAGGTTTTGCGCTTCCAGAATCAACTTGATATTTTCTGTCAGATTGTAAGACGCTGATGCATCAACAAAAAAGGTCGGTAGGTTGCCCATCACGTCGCTATCATTACCGCCAGAGGGAATTGCGCGCAAATAAGCTCCACGATAACTACCCGTAGTTCGGAAACTAAATACATCATTTTCGTAATAGATTGTTCCGCTAGCAGCTTCCTTTGACAAACCAGCCATAGCGTTTGTGGTGGTCAGTGTGGGTACGCCATTTGCACTTTGTAATATGTAATTTATGTCTGAATCTACGTGCATGTAATTTGCGAGTATCCCAAAGTCACTCCAAAAACCAGGCAGGAAGGTTAGCGGTAACTGTAAATTTAATTCAAATCCCTTTAACGGGCCGCCCGGGGTATTGGCTGAGCGATTAACCGTAAAAAGATCAGTTGGTGATGATGAGGTTCCATCCAGCAATGAATTGGGTAAACCCAATTCTGTGTAGGGAACCATACTGGAAATAACCTGAATATAGGTATCAATATCTTTCTCAAAATAGGCTATCGATGCTAACGCACCTTCATCGAAATACCATTCCAGTGCGGCGTCATAAGTTTTAGCATGAATCGACTCAAGATACGGGTTACCTACAGAACCGGTGCGTGTCGTAGTTGTTATTGATCCACTCGGAATTAATGTTCCCAGTTCCGGACGGGACATCACTTCCGCAAAGGAAAGACGACCTAACAACGATGGAGCAAATTCAACTACTACGTTTGTGGACGGGAGTACATCGTCATATGTGCGATCAACATTGGCTTGTTTTGCATAGGTTGGATAAGGAGCGCCAGCTGGAGCCGTTGTTGGTACAAAACCGACGCTTTCCTGCTCAGTCTCTATATAGCGAACACCCAAATCACCACGGACGGGTAAGGTCCAGTCCTCAAACGTAAATTCAGTCATTAGATACACACTGTCGACTGTTTCCGTAACCTCGGGAGATTGTGCACCACACTCCGCACCACACCATACAAAGTCGTTGTAGCCGACCGCGTCCTTCCATTTTTCGTGATCCACACCTACATAATCCCCCAGCGCGCTACTGCCTAATATGTCTTTTACCCCGTCAACTGAGCGGGTGAAATTAGCGACGGTAATTCCTGCAGGTAAATCGCGTGTAGCGATGTAGGCAGGAGCAACGTTCATTGTCTCGGTTTGGAAATCGCTTTCACGGCTTTGTGCACCGAATTTGAGCTTGAATTGATCAGTCAATTTCCAGCCGAAATTCACTTCAGCTGTGGTGTTGTCTGTGGTGCGATTCAGCTTACGCGTCCCCCAATTTCCCAGCACAGTACCGTCCGCTTTTCCAGCCGCGTAATTGAAAATACCTGGATCATTAACATTGACGCCGTATTGAATAACCGGAATATTGCCGCCACCTCGAAAATCGATTGAATAATTGTCGGTATCAATTGCATCGAGATTAACAGTCAAGCGTTCAGGGTTATCAAATTCAGAGGTGGATTTTCCTATTAAAACGTTTACATCAAATGCATCGCTAAAATGATGAGAAAAATTAATATTATTTTGTAGAAACGTTGATGAAAAGCGATCAACAAGGCTTTCCGAGCGTAAATCAACACCATCAAATAAGCCGTATGACAATGAACCATACTTGTCGACCTCAAGGGCTTTCAGGGACACCATTGGCTGACCATTATTGTTAACATTGCGAGCGAATGACAATGCATCTATGTAATTGTCGTGACGAACCACATCATATTTTGAATAGAGCGTATCAAAAGAAACATTGGTGTCTTCGCTTGGTTCCCATTCAAAAGTGAGCGAGCCTCCAGTGCGTTTTGCATCTTGTTCCGAGTTCAAATAACGTGGAATACGGGGGAAGAACACTCCTCCTCCCGGGCGGCCTGATATTCCGGTAAGTGATTGCAGTAAGTCGTATGCCTCAGTGGTGCTAGTGCGTGGGTTATCCGTGCTGCAATTGGCAGCTGTCACACCTTTGGTTACATTATTTGCAGGATTCTGGGTCGGATAGCCAGCCGGTGAGCAAAATCCATCATTTACATAGGAAGGTAAAATATTTACAGCTGAATAACCTACTTCGCGAATATGGCGATCACTGTATGCAATTGAAAGTAGAACACCAAATGTATCTTCGGCAAATTTTTTGGCAATCAAACCCGATAAGCGAGGATCAACCGATTCCCCTGCATCGTTGTAGACCCCACGCATGGTTCCAGTCATTGTCAATTCATCGTTAAATGCGAGTGGCTTTGGTGCTTTTAGGTCCACGGTAGCACCTAGCGAGCCTTCCTCAACGTCGGCGCTGAGGGTTTTTCTCACGGATAATTCTGAAAAAATTTCACTCGGAAAAATATTGAAATCAAAGCTACGTCCTGCATTACCTGCACCGTAGATATCAGAAGAGCCAGTTTGAGATGTGCCTTCCATACCGTTTATACGTACACGGGTGAATCCTGCACCCAAGCCACGGACTGAAATATTTTTCCCTTCACCACCATCACCGCGGGAGAGCGCCACCCCGGGGATGCGCTGCATGGATTCTGCAAGATTGGAATCAGGAAACTTACCAATATCTTCTGAAATTATGCTATCGACCGCAGCTAGATTCTCGCGCTTTTGATTTAACGCGGTATTGAGTGAAGCACGAAAACCGGTAACGGTAACCTCTTCAACAGTTTCTACTGGTTGAGCTTGTGCTGCACCAGTTAAGGCTATAGCAGTGAGAATGGCGGAGGCGAGGGGGCGTTGTTTGAGTCTCGTGTTTATCATTTATTGTTTGCTCCATTTTTAGAATTAGCATTGGAAAGCATTTATGCGCGAGCCGTGGTCGCGTCATCCAAAATCCTAATATAGGTACGACATAATTACAATCATATTCAATCATAAATAATCGTTAATGGTCAGGAAAACTGTTATATTATGCAAAAGGGTGGCGTAATTATCATTATTGTTAGAGGTCGACGCGGGTTGGGATGATCTTATAGTCATATCAACCTATTGATTGTCATATCTATTTTTCATGAGTTAATGAAACATTTAATTTGTCATATTGACTCAAAAGCAATCGACATATTTTTCAAGACAAAGAAATGCGCGCCATACATGTATGATGTTTGAATTGAATAAGCAAAAAATAGGGGGGATGATCGCCTTGGAAAAGATTGCTTTTGTAATGACTCTAAAGCCTGGTTGTGAAGAAGAATATAAAAAACGTCATGATCAGCTATGGCCTGAGTTAGCGTTGGAATTAAAGAATGCCGGCATTTCAAATTATTCTATTTACTTGCATCCGCCAACGTTAAAGCTCTTTGCGATACTTGATAGAACCGATGATCATACGATGGCGGATTTGCCCAATACGCCAGCAGTAAAAAAATGGTGGGGTTACATGGCAGATATTATGGAAACTAACCTTGATTCCAGTCCGTTGGTCGAGGACCTGAAACCCATGTTTTATTTTAAATAGTTTGAAAAAAATCTCAGGTTAAAATGTTGCCCGATAATAATCGGGCTTAATAATCAACAAATAATTGCATTGATATCCAGAATATCTTTTTCGTTAAATTCCGGGTTATTCAAGGCTGCGAGACAGTCAGTTATTTGCTCCGGACTACTCGCGCCTATCAAGCAAGAAGTTACAGCTGGGTTTATTAGCGTCCAGGCTATTGCCATCTGCGCCAGGCTTTGCCCGCGTGACTCAGCAATTGAGTTTAACTGCTTAACTTTGTCCAGTTTTTCTGTAGTGATATCTTTGTTGCCCAAATGAATTATCTCGGGTCTGGCGGCCCTGGAATTTGCAGGAATACCTTTTAAATATTTATTGGTTAACACGCCCTGCGCTAAAGGTGAAAACACAATGGAACCAATGCCCTCTGCCAGCAAAACATCCGTTAATCCGTTTTCGATCCACCGGTCAAACATATTGTAACGAGGCTGGTGCACCAGTAGTGGCGTTCCCAATGAATTCAGGATGCTGATCGCTTCCCGGGTTTGTTCAGGCCGGTAATTGGAAATCCCGGCGTAAAGTGCGCGACCTGACCGCACGATATAATCCAGTGCACGCATACTTTCTTCGATTGGGGTTTCGGGGTCCATACAATGATGGTAAAAGATGTCGAAGTACTTTAATCCGGTTCTCGCCAGGCTTTGGTCACAACTGGATACCAGATATTTAACTGATCCACCTTTACCGTACGGGCCGGGCCACATGTCATAGCCGGCTTTACTGGCGATAAACAATTCATCCCGGTGGTGAACAAAATCCTGTTTAAAAATATTTCCAAATGTGTGTTCCGCAGAACCATAATTAGGTCCGTAATTGTTCGCTAGATCAAAATGGCAAATTCCCTCGTCAAATGCTTTTCTTAGCATCGCGCGCGCATTCGCTTGGGAATTAACGGCTCCAAAGTTTTGCCATAAACCTAGCGATAAGCGTGGCAAGAGAATTCCGCTTCTACCGCAGCGCTGATATTTAATGTGATTGTAACGATCAGGATTAGGGGCGTAGAGTGGATTTGGGTCATGAGTGATCATTGCTGTCTCGTAAGTGTTGTGGATTGTCGCATCCAAAAAATAGGGAGTGAATGAAGATTGTTAACAGCACAATATTGGCTTTACCTAATGAGATATCACTATTGAAAGCTACTAAATCTCGGTGCATGTGCCCAGGCGAATGGGCAATAGGCGAACAGGCGATTTGCAATCAGTGTCGGGATTACGCCTCGCAATGCCACTTGGCAAGCATCCGAAGTTTTCGCTTGTATTTGATCATAAAAGATTTAATATGACCATATATGATTGAATATATCAGGTAAATATGGTCGATACAGCGGGAAAATAGGCTCGCTAATTCCTGGAACGGACGCTTCCAACAATAAAAAGAGGGGCTGTAGTGATAGCTGTTATCGATATTGGAAAAACCAACGTCAAGCTCCAGATAGCTGACAGCAACAATCAGCTGGTTACGAGTTTCGTTCGCAAAAATGCTGTGATCAGTGGAAAGCTTTTTCCTCATGCTGACATCACTGGCATTTGGAGCTGGTTGCTTGATGCGTTAAAGAACTATGAGCAGGTCGGTGACATAACGGCAATCATGACCATTACTCACGGGGCGACAGCCGCGCTGGTTAATCCCGAACTAAGTGGTGACGGTTTGGTTTTACCTGTTTTGGATTATGAATATGCCGGCATCAGTGGTTGCAACGATTTTTATGCAGGATTGCGACCGGATTTTAATGAAACATTCTCACCGGATTTGCCGGCGGGATTAAACCTTGGGCGACAGCTGTATTGGCTGCAACAAAACTTTCCGCGTGATTTTGCCAAAGCTCGATACATCCTTATGTACGCCCAATACTGGGGTTGGCTTTTTACCAGGCACGCAGCGGGTGAGGTTACGTCGTTGGGTTGCCACACGGATTTATGGGCGCCGGAAACCAAACGCTACTCAAGCTTGATAGCCCGTTGCGAATGGCACAATCTAATGCCGCCAATTAAATCAGCGTGGGAAAGCCTGGGCGACATTACTGCAGAAATGGCAAGTACAACAGGGCTTCCCAAAAGCTGTAAGGTTTATGTCGGAGTTCATGATAGCAATGCGAGCTATGCGCGCTATTTACTCGCATTAGGCCAGCCGACAAGTTCGTTTACGGTGGTTTCTACCGGAACCTGGTGTGTCCTTATGCAAAATCACGGTGACTTGGCTGCGCTTACCAACAGTCGTGACACTTTGGCTAATTGCGATATTTTTGGTGAGCCAGTGAACTGCGCACGATTCATGGGTGGGCGCGAGTATGAATTAATTTGTCAACGATTGGGCGGTAGCGTTGGAGATCGCATTGATCGGGAAAGTATAGGAACCGTATTGAAAAATTCGTGGATGGTGACCCCGGATTTCAGTGGTGGAAATGGTCCCTTCGGCGGATTATCCCCCGTGATCAATTGTCCTCAACCCACTTCTGTCGCTGCATCGGTCGCGACGCTTTATTACGCCCTGATGATCGATCAGCGGCTCAGTGATTTGCATTCGAGTGGATCCATTTTTATAGAGGGGGCAATTTTGGGAAATCCCACATTATGCCAACTTGTGGCGCAGCTCCGCCCTGACCAGCCTGTTTATCTGTCAACCGATAAAACCGGTACGGTACAAGGAGGAATAATGCTTACTAACATCGGGGAAGCCAGTACTCTCACTCCAGCTGCGGAGTTATGCCAATCAGGGGGATTCGAAGGGCTAAACGGGTACAAAATGCGTTGGGAAGCGTTAATTTCCGCTCAGGTGCAGGCTTCGCTTTGATCTCACACCTGCATTTCAATCACAAATCGACTATTTTGATTGTTTTTGATTGGATTGGCCGCTATTCTGCACCTACAACAATTATCAACTAAACACTGCGGATGGTACCAATAATGCTGGAAAAACAGCGCCAACAACTTATTCTTGATTTCCTTGAGGAGGCCAAATTCGCAAGCGTTCCCACCTTGCGCGACCAACTCAATTCTTCCGAGGCGACAATTCGCCGTGATCTTAATAAACTTGCTTCATCAGGAAAGATAAAAAAGATCCGTGGCGGCGCCGAGGTGGTTCAAAGTGCAATAGCACCGGCGGCCAAAATTGCCGGAAAATCTTTCTGGGTCGATAAAGAAAAAAATGTAAATACCAAACGCATGATTGCAAAGAAAGCAGTTGAACTTTGCAGCGATGGTGAATCCGTTATTATCAATGGCGGGTCATCGACTTTTATGATGGCCGAGTTTTTGCGGGATCGTCGCATAAATATTCTTACCAATTCGTTTGTCCTCGCGCAGGAATTGTTAGAAAGTAGTCAAAATCAGGTCACTCTTCCTGGTGGTGAGGTTTATCGTAAACAAAGCATTATTTTAAGCTCTTTTGAAAATGATACCACCCAAAATTATCATGGCAGCAAGATGTTTATGGGATGCCCGGGAATCAGTGAAATAGGCGTGATGGAAACCGATCCGCTACTGATTCTTGCTGAACAAAAGCTGCGAAAACGCGCTGAAAAATTAATCGTACTCGCTGATAGCTCCAAAATCGGTGTCAAAGGAAATTTAATATTTAGTCCTCTTTCGGAAGTAGACATGGTGATAACTGATAGCCATGCGGATAGGGCAATCCTTAAACATTTTGAACAGCAGGGTATTGAAGTTGTAGTGGTTGATGCTTGTGACTAGCTAATTTTTCTGTATTACTGATTTTCACTCTGAAGTTTGCATCGCGGGCTTCAGAGTCATTATTAAAATCAAATTATATTTTCCCCTGTTATTTCCATTTTCTGCTCGTTCTGTATTTATCTCCAATTATGTTGGCGCGGATCGCAAACGCAAACCGAATCACCGGTTGCGCGCTAATCCGTGAATCTGAAGGCTTGTTTATGATTGAAATTGATTGTAAATGCGTTTTTATGCTAGTATATTGCCTTAATTAGCGCGTCGATGCGCTAAATCAATCAACTCTATCCACTGTAGGTCATAGGAAGTATCGATGCCATACCAGCCACATGAATATCGCCATGTCAGTTATTTATGGAACGATGCGGTCGCGGACAAGCTGGAACCCTTGGGAAATTTGGTATATCGCTCCAATAGGCTGGGAGAAGATCAACGTATCACTAATACCGGGGGTGGAAATACTTCGGCAAAGTTAATTGAAAGAGATCCTCTAACGGGCGAAAAAGTGGAGGTTCTGTGGGTGAAGGGATCCGGGGGCGATTTACGTACTGCCAAAAAGGAAAATTTTTCTTCGCTGTATTCAGGCAAATTGGAGGCGCTAAAGAAGGTCTATCAAGGCTATCCAGATAAAGGTTACAAATCCCCAGGCGAAGATCGCATGGTGGGTATGTTTAGTCATTGTACCTTTTGCTTAAACCCGCGACCTTCATCGATAGACACTCCGCTTCATTCAATGATCGTGGAAAAACACATCGATCATTTGCATCCCAATGCAGTAATTTCGGTCGCGTCCTGCAAAGATCAGGAGCAGCTAACCCATGAAATTTGGGGGGGGAAGTTAGCTTATGTACCCTGGATGCGTCCAGGATGGGAAGCAGCAAAAATATGTGAAGAAACCTACGCAAATAATCCGTACATATCCGGTATTTTGCTAGGACAACATGGACACACCAGTTGGGCATCTGACAGCAAGACATGTTATGAAACATCGTTATGGGTAATTGAAACTGCAGCACGATACATCGAGTCCCATGATAAGGGTGATAAGACATTTGGTGGTGCTAAATACCAAAGCCTCAGCGTTGAGAATCGTACGAATTTGCTGCGCGAATTTTTACCTGTTGCGCGTGGTTTAATATCTCGCAACGTAAAATTTATTAGTACTGTTCAAACGGATGAGGCGACCTTGCGGTTTGTAAACAGTAATGATGCCTCTCGGCTAGCTGAATTAGGTACATCTTGTCCTGATCATTTTCTTCGCACCAAAATAAAACCGCTTTACATCGAATTTGATCCGCAGCGAGAGGATCTTGATATTTTGGTGGCGCGCTTCAAGTCTGGTTTGGAAAAATATCGCGCTGATTACACTGCCTACTATGAAGCCTGCAAACGCCCCGACTCTCCGCCGATGCGCGATCCAGGTCCAACCGTGATATTAATTCCCGGAATTGGTTTGATAGCATGGGGGAAAAATAAATCCGAGTCTCGTGTAACGGCTGAATTTTATAATTGTGCAATCGAAGTGATTCGCGGGGCCGAGGCGATATCCACTTACCAGGGATTGCCACCCCAGGAAGCTTTTGATATCGAATATTGGGCTTTGGAAGAGGCGAAATTACAACGCATGCCCAAAGAGGCTGCACTTGCTCGCAACATCGTCGTTGTTATCGGGGCAGGGGACGGCATTGGCAAAGCAGTTGCGCATCGGGTAGCACGGGAGGGAGCACACGTCGTTTGTGCTGATTTGAATCTGGAAGCCGCTGAACGGACTGCAGCTGAACTGGTTGCGATTTATGATCAGGGAATAGGTGTTGCAGGTAGCGGGATTTCTGGCAGCGGTTCGGCAATAGCACTGCAGGTCGATATTACCAGACGTGACACTGTGCATAAGTTATTCACACAGGTAATTCTCGCCTACGGTGGCATAGATAATGTCATCGTCACTGCAGGAGTGTTTATTGCGGAAAGCGCTGACCTGGATCAAAACGACAGAATTTTTGACCTGAGCTTTGATGTGAATGTGAAAGGAGGATATGTGGTCGCTTCCGAGGCTCAGCATATCTGGAACAAACAAAATTTACGCGGCTCAATGGTTTTGACTACCAGTGTTAATGCTGCTGTCTCGAAAAAAGGCTCATTGGCTTATGACACCAGTAAAGCTGCAGCGAATCATCTTGTGCGTGAACTCGCTGTGAGTATGTCCCCGCTGGTAAATATCAATGCACTCGCTCCCGCGACTGTTGTGCAGGGCAGCAATATGTTTCCCCGTGACCGCGTAATTTCATCGCTGGCAAAATATGATATTCCGTTTAATGAAGATGACACGACCGATTCACTCCGCAACAAGTTAGCGGAGTTTTATGCTCAGCGGACACTGACCAAACAACTGATTTCCCCGGAAGATCAAGCAGAGGCTGCCTATTTATTAATTTCAGGGCAGTTGAGTAAAACCACAGGTCAAGTGATAAGTGTTGATGGCGGCTTGCACGAAGCTTTCTTACGTTAAGAGCAAAAAATCATGAGAAGAATAGATCTGGCTTTAATTCAAGAGCAGAACAATCAATCGCTTACATTTTTACAGCGCGATTACGAGTCTTTGGGCGAAAGATTGAGTCGTGACGGTTTGGATATAGACACCATTACCAATGCTGCGATTGATTTCCAGATTGCTGTCCCTTCGTGGGGGACCGGGACTGGAGGTACTCGTTTTGCACGCTTCCCTGGTGTGGGTGAGCCGCGTAACATTTTTGAAAAGGTGGAAGATTGCGCTGTTATTAACGAGTTATCCGGTTGTACCGATAGCATATCTCCACATTTTCCATGGGACAAAGTACAAGACTTTCAGGAATTAAAGCAAGCTGCA
>JAJQJO010000419.1 GCA_021323495.1 Cellvibrio sp.
CTTTCATCAGGTGCTCTCCTTACCAGAACTTGGGATTTAACCAGCCCGCCAGACCGGTAATGCTGCGTGATTGGATAATAATTTTGCCCTTGCCTTGCACGCGGGTCACCAAGCCTTCGCCACCAAAAAAACTGGAGAAAATCCCACCTGCCAATTGCAACTTCAAGGTAATGCCCGGTTCGTAAGCAACCAGATGGCTGGAATCAACAATATATTCACCATCGATCTCACGCTCCAGCAACGCACCATAGGCACCATAAAATACTTCACCGCTGCCGCTCATTTTCAAGCGGAACAAACCTTCGCGCGCAATAAACGACACCAGGCCGGCCCACTCAAGCCCGAGGGTCACACCCGAAGTGCAGGCCAAAAACGCGCCTGGCTGCACATAGAAAACATCATTATCCAAACGGCGGCAGCGCACTTCGCCCGGTGTGCCCTGGACTACCGTCATGCGGCAATCACGATTGGTATTGTTGGTGAAATGGTTGATAAACAGCGACTCGCCACCCAAATATTTACGCAACAGTCCCTTGATAAAACCACCATTAAATTTTGCGGTTAAATCCAGCGCGGCATCCATACTGGACATGGCATCAGATTCAGTGATGATAGTTTCACCCGGTGCCAATTGAATATCGACATAAGAAAAGGCTTGCCCACCTTTGATTTCACTTTTCATTGTGAGTTTTTCCCTCGTTGTCAGTCACAAATTGTTTAACTGCAGTTTGCAGCGCCGAAAACTCTGCGCTGAGATTTTGGTAATTCATCGATTCAGTGTCGGCACGCGCACCAAGTTCACTCAATTTTTTTATACGCGCTTCACTGGCCGGGTGGGTAGATAAAAATTGCAGCGCACCTTTCACTAATTCGCGGTTGTCTTCGTCTTCAATTTTTTCCAATTGTTTTTGTTCTTCTTCGATCATTTTTTCAAAAAAGCTGGCTAGGCCGGTGGGATTAATATGGGCCTTTTGCAAGAGTGCAAAACCTTTGACATCAGATTCGGTTTCAAACCGGCGCGAGTAACTTTGGTTGAGCAGCAGCGGCGCCGCGCTGGTCAAGGTTGCCATAATGCCACTCACATCGCCAAATACCGCGCTGGCAATCATATAGATCCCTGTTGCACCTATCACGCCGCGCAAACCATGTTGTTGTTCGACGTGGATAATTTCATGGGCGAGTACCCCCAACAATTCTTCAGCGGACTCCGCCCGTAAAATCAGTGCCGAATGAATCATCACTTCACCGCCGGGCAGAGCAAACGCATTTAAGCTGCCGTCATTCACAATATGGAATTGATATTGGTAGGGACTATTATCCAGCGCATTAACCAAGGGCTTGGTTAAGGGATCAAGCAACCGGTCAGATGCTTTCTTATCCATCACTGTTTTACCCAATTGATATTGGGCAATTGCCGATTCACCGAGTTGCTGTTCCCAGTTCGCGGGGATTTTTTTCGCGATCATGCCGGTAACAAGATCCATCCGCATTACTAACAGGATTGGTATGGCTATCATCAATACTATAACGCTGCTAATTATTCCCCAACCGAAAGCCCGCTTGCGTTTTGCTTGCCCAAACAGAGCGGCGATTGATGGGTGGGCGAGCAGATGTGAATCGCGCATAACCTCCAGGTCGCTGGTATAAAAACTCCAGCCCTTTACCAAGGGATGCTCAAAAAAGACGAGGCGGTTGCTCGCTCCGCCCAAGGATACTTGCACATGTTGCAGCGGCAGGCGAATGCGTTCTTGATGGATTTGAAAAAAAATTCCCTGTTGATCGATGGTCATGGTGCCCGAGGCCTTACCTTTGGGTAGCGCGTCGTGAAAACCTATGCACTCATATTGATTATTATTGGCCACGCACTGCTCCGCATCCATTGTGATTAGAGAGGCGGATATTACCTTCCCCCATTATAAAAGGCGAGCCTCCGCGAGGCGCCCTCTTTGCCATCATATGACCTTAATAATCTCACGATAAATTCACTTTCTTTTGTAGAGCTATAGCTAGTAGGCTACTAGAATTGACGGGGACCCATCCTATCTGGCGACTGCAAGGCTGGATGCGGGCAGAAAATATACTCCCTCTACAAAAATGGCTACCGCAAACCCACACCAAAACATGTACTTCTGCGCTGGAGATTTTAATGCTGATTAATTGTGTTGCATATCAGGAAGGCAAAAAACTGAACAACATTCCGGTTGAAGAGATCAGTGATTATCTCAAGCGTGAAAGTTGTTTTGTCTGGGTTGCATTAAAAGATGCGGAACCCGGTGAACTTGAACAAATGCAACAGGAGTTTGACCTGCATGAACTGGCAGTGGAGGACGCGCACACTGGCCACCAACGGCCCAAGATTGAGGAATATGGCGATTCACTTTTTGCGGTGATCCACACAGTGGAATTAACCGAGAACGAACTCAATATTGGCGAGGTAGATATATTTGTCGGAGAAAACTATGTGCTCTCCACACGCAACCGCTGCCAGCAAGGTTTCCTCGGGGTCCGCGCACGCTGTGAACGGGAGCCGCACCATCTGATGCAAGGATCTGCCTTTGTGTTTTATGCCTTGATGGATGCCGTAGTCGACCGTTATTTTCCGGTCGTCGTCGCACTGGAAACCGAGCTGGAAATTATTGAAGACCAAATATTTACCAAAGGTTCACAGCGAACCAACATCGAACGTTTGTATGCATTGAAACGCAAAGTCACTTTACTTAAACACGCCGTAGCGCCCTTATTGGAAGCGGTAGGTAAATTGGATGGCGGCCGTGTGCCTCCCATTGTTGCTGATACCAAAGATTATTTCCGCGATGTACACGACCACCTCTACCGCATCAATACCTCGATCGATTCCATCCGCGACACCATAGGCACGGCCATCCAGGTTAACTTATCCATGGTAAGCATCGACGAAAGCGAGGTGAATAAACGCCTCGCGGCCTGGGCAGCGATATTTGCCATAGCGACCGCGTTTGTCGGTATCTGGGGGATGAATTTTGAACATATGCCGGAATTAAAATGGAAATACGGATATCCGGTATCGCTGGGGATTGTGTCGGTAATTTGTGCGTATTTGTACTATCGCTTTAAAAAGTCAGGTTGGTTGTAAGAACGCGGAATGGTGTTAAAAAAATCACC
>JAJQJO010000420.1 GCA_021323495.1 Cellvibrio sp.
AATGCCTGGCATGATTTGCACAAGGTGACATACCCGTGCTGAATATCTCCCGTAAATCATTTTACCTATATGCGAAATTGCCGTTGCTTAACCTGGGTTTTGCAGTGGCTTATTTCTTGTTGGTCAAATTCGGCATGGCCTGGAGTTCACTGACATCGCAGGTTTCCCTGGTGTGGCCAGCGGCGGGATTGGCTTTATTTGGTTTACTGGTATTTGGTTTACGCATCCTGCCCGGATTATTTATCGGTGCCCTGTTAGCGACGCAGTGGTTGCACTTTGACCACACTATCGGGCGCTCATACACCTCATGGATTGCCGCTAGCGTTATCGCA
The DNA here is from genome assembly GCA_021323495.1 of Cellvibrio sp. GTDB lineage: Bacteria > Pseudomonadota > Gammaproteobacteria > Pseudomonadales > Cellvibrionaceae > Cellvibrio. Next base: position 333 of record JAJQJO010000420.1, read on the forward strand.
GCAGCGGCGGTGTTGCAAGCCCTCGTTATTGCACGTATCAATCGCGGTTTATTAAGCAGCAATTTATTGGTCAATTTGCGTCGCACCCTGATTTTTATTGCCAGCATTTTTTTATGCGCACAGATTTCTTCCTGTATTGGTATTTACACACTGCATCTCACCGGCATAGTACCAGCGGAAGAGTTGGGAAAAAGTTGGGCCTTCTGGTGGATAGGCGACAGTATCGGTATGTTGATTGTAACCGCCCTGCTTGCCTGGGTATTGATTCCGCGTATTCGTCACAATACCCATGCACAGGCATTTTTATTATTGTGTGCCGGCGTTGGATTGGTATTTTTTTTAGTGTCCGCATTAGGTTATATCGAACACAATGAAGCACAGCGATTGGCTGCTGCCGCACGTGAGATGACGTTGTCCGCAAAATTGGATCCACGCCCCTGGTATCAACCCAGCTGGATCCAGTTTTCTACGCTTGCGATAGGGCTGACCCTGATCGGGTTATTGACTGCTTACCTCCGCACACGCCAACAACATGACGAACTTTTGCGCGAAAACCAGGCGCGCCTTGAAGCTGAAGTCTCATTGCATACCCAGGCGTTGCGCAAAGCCAATGACTGGCTACTTAACGAAGTGGTAGAGCGGCAGCAGGCCCAGGAGCAGCTGCAGGCATCGCAAACAGCACTGCGCGCGCGCGAACAGCATTTACGTAGCCTGCTCGATAATATTCCTGATCCAATCTGGTTTAAAAATCTCGATGGTGTCTATATCAGCTGCAATAAAGCCTTCGCAAAAATGTTGGGGCAGACAGAAGCCAATATTATCGGCAAAACCGAAGAGCAATTAGTCCAGCGTGAACTCGCTGACTTTTTTCGCCACAATGATCAGCAGGCGTTAATAAGCAAGGAGCTACATCGCTACGAACAACTTATTAAAGTGAACGAGCAGGAACAGTATCTGCTGGACACATTAAAAGTAGCCGTACGCGATGAGCAAGGTAATGCTGTTGGTATCCTCGGTATCGGACGGGACATTTCCGCGCAAAAAGAAACAGAAAAACAATTATCGCTTGCTAAAGAAGCCGCAGAAGAAGCCACTCGCGCCAAAAGCCGCTTTCTCGCCAATATGAGCCATGAAATCCGCACACCGCTCAATGCCGTACTTGGCTATACACAATTGTTAATGCGCGATGAAAAATTTACCGGTAACCAGCGCGAGCGCCTGCAATTAATTCTGGTGTCGAGCCAACGCTTGCTGGGTTTGATCAATGATGTATTGGATTTATCCAAGATTGAGTCGGGCGTACTCAACCTGCGCAAGGAATATTTTGATTTGCATCAGGAAGTTGCGGATATTAAAACCATCATGGCCGAACGCGCGCAGAACAAAGGCCTGAATTTGATTACCCAGGTAGATTTGCCCGCGCCCTATATCGTAAAAGGCGATCGCCAAAAAATTGGCCAGATATTATTAAATTTATTGGGCAATGCGATTAAATTTACGCCTGAAGGCAGCGTCAGCCTGGATGTGGCACATCTCGCCGGAGAAGTGGAATTTGTCATCGGCGATACCGGCCCCGGAATTTCCGAACAGGAATTGGTACAACTATTTGCCGCATTTAAACAGGGACAAGCGGGGGAAGATGCAGGCGGTACCGGTCTCGGCCTTACACTGTCACGCCATCTTGCCGAAGGCATGGGGGGCAGTTTGCAGCTCTCCAGTATCCTCGGCCAAGGCACGCTCGCACATTTGCGCTTACCTCTGGTCAGTGAAAATGTACTTTTGGATCTGGATGACACCCATCTCGGGATCCAACGCTTGCAACCTGGCGCCCAATGTAAAGTGTTGGTGGTCGAGGATGATCAGGCCAGTTGTGAAATCCTGGTTGATTTGCTCCAGCAAATCGGTTGCGAAACCTATGCTGCCCACGACGGCCGCGAAGGTCTCGCTATTTGCCAGGTGCAACAATTCGATATCATTTTTACCGATATCCGGATGCCCCATCTCAACGGGTTGGAAATGTTGCGCCGCATACGCGCCCTGCAAGCCTATAGCAATGTCCCGATAGTGGCAGTTTCTGCCTCCAGCCTGGAACATGAACGCACCTTTTATCTCGCCCAGGGGTTTCAGGAATTTATCGGCAAACCTTATATTTTTGCGGATGTCTTTAAAGCCTTGCTGCATTACACCCAGGTTAATTTTGACGCGGTGACTGAATCAAGCACTACCGAAAATTCACATGATCATGTGTATATAAACTTGCTTTCCGTCAAGCCTGCGTTACAGGAATTGGTTGCCGCTGCAGCAAGTGGTGATATGAGTGCCAGCAAAAAAATTATTGGTAATTTAAGTATTGAGCAGCTTGGCAAACAGCGTTATCACCAATTAATAAAAGCCCTGCGTCAATATGATTTGGAAAAAGTAGAGGCCTTGAGCAAGAGTTGGTTAAAAGATGCGGAAGGATAATTTAAATAAAATCTCTATTGGTATTGGCTACCTGTAATTTATCAATAACAAATAAGCGGTTTAGTGAACAATTTTTTCTGCACTATTATTCCATATCTGCCTAACAAAACATTTTTTACCGCCAATATGTTCTTCATTGTTTGATTCAGCCTTCTATGATTAAGTTTGACCATGCTAACCACTACCGCATGGCTTTATTAACTTAATAACGATAAAGGCTGGGGATGATGGTAAAAACCACCCTCGATTATTGGACTGATATAGGCCATAGTCTTTTTAGAAATAACAAAACTCTGCTGGCGGATTCACACCCTATTCATGCTTGCGTAATTAATGGCAT